>NZ_OY730263.1 GCF_963422545.1 uncultured Flavobacterium sp. | reverse complement strand
CGTGCGGGTTCAAGTCCCGCTCTGAGTACTAAAAGCTTCAATTGGATATACCAATTGGAGCTTTTTTTTTGAGTAAAAATGATGGTCTATTGTATCATGTGAAAATGTTGGCTATCAAGTTAAAAGATGGCATACTCTGAATAAGATCAAATTTCTTTTGTATCAGTTTGCGTTAGGGATGGGAGCGGTATCCTTTTGTGATACCCAAAACTTCTGGAAACACTTAAAATTTCTATCACAAAAGATTTAGCGGACAGCCCGACCCAAAGGGAAACGCCATAAACAATAAATCATTTCCTTCTATATATTTCCCTTCAGCCTTATTGATGTTTTAGATTTGTTTTTATGTCTTATTAAAGAGTTTAAGTGATAATTCTTTAAATGATTCAAAATTGTCTTAAATCTATTGTTTTGGTGTTTTAATTAGAACAAGTTTTTTCGTCAAGAATAATTTTAAAACTCACTTTTAAATTATATTAATAAATTTGTTTGAATAATAAATTGAAACATGACTGAGCTAATTAATATTATTAATAGTTTTCAAGAGTTGGATGTGGAGACAGAAGAAGCTATACATAAGTATTTTATTGTAGAAAAATTTAAAAAGGATGAATTAATTATTCAGGAAGGCAGGATTTGTAATAAAGTATATTTTATTAAATCCGGTATTGTTCGTAGATTTTGTTTGGAAGATGGGATTGAAGTAACAAAGTGGATTTATACCGAGAATCAATTTATTACTTCTTTGAGTAGTTTTTTTGAGCAGAAACCTTCATTTGAAAGTTTTCAGGCATGTGAGGAAACAATTGTATATTCTTTATCATACGACGATGAGCAGACTTTATTAGAATATCCGTTATTCTCTAAGTTTCATATTAGGCAATTAAGATTTTATCTTTCCAGAATAAACGAATTCCATCATTTGTTTAGAACAATGAATGCTCAGGAGAGGTATTCTTATTTACTTCATTTTTTTCCTCAGATTATTTTAAAGGCAAAATTAAAACATGTTGCATCATTAATTGGTGTGAGTCAGGAAACATTAAGCCGAATTAGAGCTTCAATTAATTGATATTAGATCAATAAAATTGTTTTTATTTAGTTCAATATTTGCAGTCAATTTAAAATAAATTGAATTTGAAAAATGTTATTATTGGACGAAAAGTAAATATTGGAAAGAATGTTCATATTGGAAATTTTACTACAATTGAAAATGATGTTATAATTGGTGATAATACCTGGATTGGTAATAATGTTACAATTTTGGACGGGTGCAGGATTGGTAGTAATTGCCAAATACATTCGGGTGCTGTATTAGGGGGAATTCCGCAAGATTTAAAATTTAATGGAGAATATACCTTGTTAGAAATTGGAAATCATAATAGCATTCGTGAGTTTGTAACTATAAACAGAGGAACCGCATCTAAACTAAAAACTATAATTGGAGATTATAATTTGATAATGTCAAACGCCCATATTGGCCATGATTGTTCTATTGGGAATAATTGTATTATTGGTTTTAGTGTGGGAATGGCAGGAGAAGTAACTGTAGAAGATTATACAAATATTAGTGGGTTATCGGCTATACATCAATTCTCTGTTATTGGCAGGCACAGCATGGTAAGTGGAATGAGTCGGATTGTTAAGGATATTCCACCTTTTATTATGGCTGCGCGTGAACCGCTTTCGTATGTTGGATTGAATGTTGTTGGATTAAAAAGAAGAGGATTTACTATGGATAAAATTGAGGAGTTGAAAGATATTTATAGGATTATTTTTCAGGAAAAAAGAAATACTACACTTGCATTAAATTTAATTGAGGATCAATTTGAGCAAAGCAAAGAGCGAGATTTGATTTTAGATTTTATAAGAGAATCTAAGAGAGGAATTTTAAAAGGATCAGTTTCTTAGTTTTTATAAGATAGTATAAACGAAAAACTCTCTAAAATAAGTAGAGAGTTTTTCGTGACTAATATTAACAATTTATAAAAAAAAGATTCTGGACTTTTGGCATTACAGATCTTCTATTCGTATTTCAAATATTTTAGAATATCAGTTTTTGTAGCTGTATAAGCTCTTGACAATACAATGATCAATGTCAAGATTAAAAGGACTATAAATCCTAAAATGAATGGAAGTAAAGTAACATCTATTCTAAAAGCAAAATTCTCCAGCCATTTGTTCAGTAAGTAATAAACTGGAAACAACGCGATTATAAAGCCAATGATACAATACAAGATATATTGTTTGGATAATTCTTTTAGTAGAACATTTGTGTCGGCGCCAAGCGTTTTTCTGATTGCGATTTCTTTCATGCGCCTTTGTATCGAATAAGATGCCAAAGCGAATAAACCAAAAAGCGCAATTAGAATTACTACAATGTTTAGTAGTGAAAACAAGCTTTTTTGCTTCACATATGATTCATAGGTTCTCGCATATTCTTTATCTACAAAATCATATTTAAACGGATATTCGGTATCGACTTTCGACCATAATTTTTCGATATTGGCAATCGTATTTTCCATATCATCCCGCTTTAGTTTTACATAAACTTTGTTAATGTTATGTGTCATACCAAACATTTTGATATTGTAAAAAGCAATTGGCGGCACTTTTAATTCAGGGCTTAATAAGTTGAAATCCTGAACAATACCAATTATTTTTAATTTCTGTTCTCGAATTAAAAGTTCCTTGCCGAGAGGATCTTTAAGATTCATTAATTTTAATGCGCTTTCGTTTATGATCACAGAATTTATAGTGTCTGAAGCCAGTTTTCTATCAAAATTTCTTCCCTTAATTATTTTGATGTTCAACATTTCAAACATGCCGAAATCTAAAGGGATAATGCGTTCTTTAAAAAGTTCATTATTGTATAAAACCGCATTTATAGAATTGTCTGAACCATCAAACGCAATAAGGCCCGTGGAGATTTGTTCGATGCCTTTAATTTTGCTGAGCTGTTGTTTTATGAGGTCGTATTTGTTGTAAATATTTTGGGCTGCATTTTCTCCCTGGTAATCAACCGATGGAAAATTTAAAGAAACCGAAATTACCTGATCGCCCTTAAAACCCAGATCTTTATTCTGTAAATATTTAATTTGCTGGTATACGATATTTGAGCCAATAATAAAAAAGGCAGCAATGGCAAACTGAAAAATAAGCATTCCGTTGCGCAGCCAGATACCGTTTTTGCTTCTTCCGAAATTTCCTTTCAAAACTTTAAAAGTTTCGAAATTGGATATATAAATGGCCGGAAACAATCCTGCCGTCAAAATTGTAATGATAAAAATCAATATCAATTGTATGTAAAACTGACTGGCAAGAAGTACAATGTTTTTGTTTAAAAAGTTGTTGTAATAGGGCAACGTCAATTCTACAATTACTAAGGCCAGTAAAATAGAAAAACTCGTGGTTAAAACTGTTTCAAAAAGAAACTGACTAACAATATCGCCTTTTGATGCACCCGAAATTTTACGTACTCCAACTTCTTTCGCCCGCTTTACGGCATTAGCAGTTGCGAGATTGATGTAATTAACAATCGACAAAATAACAATCAAAACAGATAAACCCATCATGATCATTAAAAACTGATAATTTCCTCGTGTTTCAGGATAACCATCTGTTATCGAATGCAATCTGGCTTTAGATAAAGGTTCAAGAACAACCGTAAAATGACCTACTTTTTTAGTCATAACTTCGGGTGTAAAACCTGCTTCTTTGGCAAGTATCGCAATAAAATCGTGGTTGTAAATTCTTTCGAGTTTCTGTCTTGTAAGATCAACTTTTGACGGGTCTTTTACTTTTAATAATAACTTTAAAACAAACGGATTTGTCTTTCCGGAAGTTGTCAGTTCCTTCATTTTATTGATGATGGCATTTGGCGTAATCGAAGAATTTCCGGGAATATGATACACGGCTCGTACAGAAAACAGTTGGTCAAAGCATTTTATTTGTTTTCCAATGGGGTTTTCATTTCCAAAAATCCGTTTAGCCGTAATATCTGAAATAGCAATGCTGGAATCATCTTTTATGGCTGAAATTGCATCGCCCTGAATAATTTCGAAAGGAAAAAAAGAAAAGAAATTTTGTTCGACATTGATAATTTTATCTACAAATTCCTTTTTTCCTTTGTAAATAATTTTATCTTTTTGATACCAGCTATCAGCATATAGTATAGATTTGACATTTGGATCTTGGTCTAAAGCCGGTTTCAGGAATAAGGCACAATCTGACCCGACGGGCGTATCGCTTAGTTGAACCAAAACCTGATAAACATTCTCTTTTTCAGGATTCCATTTGTTGTAACTTTGTTCGTCATTCCAATAAAGCAAAGCAAAAATTAATCCTGCAATTCCTATTGATAAGCCTAAAATATTTAGAAATGAAAATAGTTTATTGTGCTTGAGTTGGTAAATAAATATGTTGATATAATTTAAAATCATAGTTTTAGTTGTAGAGTTAGTAATAAAAAGATTCGTATTCTTTTTATTTATTCATATTTCAGGTATCTCAAAACATCTATTTTAGTTACCTGATACGCTTTCGCCAGAACAATAGTCAAGGTTAAAAACATTAATGAGACAAGCGCAACGAAAAATGGCAGTACAGGAATGTCAATTCTAAAGGCAAAATTTTCCAGCCATTTTTGCAATAAAAGATAAGCCGGAATTATTCCGATCAAAAAGCCAATCAAACAAAAAATCACATATTGTTTTGATAAATCTTTTAGCAAAATATTGGTTTCAGCGCCTAATGTTTTTCTGATCGCGATTTCTCTCAATCTTCTTTCCATAGAAAAGGAGGCTAAAGCAAATAATCCAAAAACAGCAATCAGAATTACAATTCCGTTTAAGAGTGAAAATAACTGACTTTGGTCCTGATATTTTTTATATGTTCTGGCATAGTTTCTATCAACAAAATTATATTCAAAAGGATATTCGGCATCTACCTTTGTTTTCCAAAACTTTCCAATATCACCAATAGTTTTAGATATTTTGTTTGGGGAAATTTTAACGGCGATTGTATGGATCTCATTTTGAGTCCATAATTGCGTTTTAATGTGAAAGAAAATCATTGGGGCAATTTTATTTTCAAGCCCAAAATAATTAAAGTCTTTTACAATTCCGACTACTTTGTAATTTCCATCTTGCCAATTGACGATCTTATTTATGGGGTCTTTTTCCATTAATGTCTTCGCTGCAGTTTCATTTAATAAAACATTTGAAATGGTGTCTGAGGAAATTTTTTCGGTTAAATCACGTCCTTTTATCACTTGTATCTTCAAAAGATTCAGCATTCCAAAATCGAGGCCCATTTGCTGAGTTATAACCTCCTGATGATTTTTGTAATGTAAGCCAGCCCATGAATTTTCTATACTTCCAATAGAGAATGATCCCGTAGAAACAGCTTCAACGCCATTAATTTTTTGAAGTTCTTGTTGAATCGCTTTATATCTTTCAAATTGTCCTCTTCCTTTTTTAGACATAAATGAAATATCTATGACTTGCGCTCCTTTAAACCCTAAATCTTTTTCAGTCATAAAATTTACCTGTTGGTACACAATAAAAGAACCAATAATAAAAAATGTGGCAATAGAAAATTGTAAAATCAGCATTCCATTACGAAGCCAGACACCGCTTTTACTCCTCGAAAAGTTTCCTTTTAAAACTTTCAACACTTCAAAATTTGAGATGTAGATGGCAGGAATAACACCGGAAACAAAAACAACAAGAATGAAAACCAATACTAATTGGAGATAGAATTGATTTCCGATAAGAATGAGGTTTTTGTTTAATAAAGCGTTATAAAAAGGCAGTGAAAGTTCTACAATTACCAATGCCAGTAATACTGAAAAAAGAGTAATTAATATGGTTTCAAATACAAATTGAATAACGATTTGCAATTTTGAGGCGCCAATAACTTTTCTTATACCTACCTCTTTAGCACGTTTTACAGCATTGGCAGTTGCGAGATTAATGTAATTGGCAATTGATAATAACAGAATAAGTATAGATAAAGCCATCAATATTCGTAAAAAAATCAGATTGGCATTTCCTTCAGGAAATGGAGCATTTCCCTGATACAGTCTTGCCCTGTTGAGGGGTAATAATTCTGCTTTAAGAGGTTCACCATATCTTTTAATGAAGTCTTCAAGAGATAAACCTTCTTTCTTTGCCTGTTTTTTATAGTTTTTTTCAAGAAAGATATGATCCAGTTGCTTAATAACTGCAGTTGTGTCGCTTTGTTTTTTTAGTTTAAGCATTAATCCGTAACTCAAACCCCAGCTTTCTCTGTATTTTTCTAAATCGTCTTGTATTATCGTTGTAACCGCAGACGGCTGTATCGAAGATTTGTCTGATAATCGATATACACCCCGAACAACGAAAAGGCGTTCAGCATATCTGACTTGTTTTCCCATCGGATTTTCGTCCTTAAATAAACGTGTAGCAGTTTCTTCAGATAATACAATACTATTGCGATCATGAATGGCATTTTTTGCGTTCCCGCGAATAAATTCAAAAGGGAAAAAAGAAAAGAAACTACTTTGCGCTGTAAAAATCTTATCAACTACCTCTGTTTTTCCATGATATTGTATCGTTCCCTTAGAATAATTACTTCTAAAATAGCAATATTCATCTAAGTAAGAAGAGGTAGATTTTAAAATAGGTGCAGGAATTGCTGAAGTTACAGTCCAGACATTTCCTCCTCCAAGATTACTCATTACCGAATAAATTTTATCTTTTTCAGGATTCCATTGATCGTATGAATGCTCCTCATTCCAATATAAAATCGCAAAAATTAATCCAGCAATTCCAATACTCAAACCCAAAACATTCAAAGCCGTGAAGAATTTGTTGTTTTTGATGTGGTAAATAAATATGTTCGTCCAGTTCTTCAGCATGATTTTAATTATTTAAAGTGGCTGCAAAAACATCTACATTTCTACTGTTTACTTTTTCTGAAAGTATAATTCCGTCTTTCATTAAAATTGTCTTTTGCGAAAAAGAAGCATCATAATCCGAGTGCGTAACCATCAAAATTGTGGCGCCGCCAGCATGAAGATCCGTCAATAATTCCATTACTTCATTTCCGTTTCTGCTGTCCAGATTTCCTGTAGGTTCATCGGCAAGAATGATTTTCGGGTCATTGATTAAAGCTCTTGCAACAGCTACACGCTGTTGTTGTCCTCCTGAAAGTTGTTGCGGATAATGTTTTAAACGGTGCGAAATACCTAATTTAGTTGCAATATCCTGTACTTTTTTCTTTCTTTCTGATGATGGAACATTATTGTAAATCAACGGTAATTCGATATTATCAAAAACAGAAAGTTCATCAATCAAGTTGAAATTCTGAAAAATGAAACCTATGTTTTCTTTTCTCGCTTTTGATTTTAGTTTCTCTTTGATGCCAATCATTTCCTGACCTAATAATTGATAACTTCCGTCAGAAGCACTGTCCAATAATCCGATGATATTTAGCAAAGTCGATTTTCCGCTTCCGGATGGTCCCATGATCGAGACAAAATCACCTTGGTTTATAGTTAATGAAATTTCACTCAAAGCTTTAGTTTCTACTTCCTCGGTTCTAAAAATTTTCGAAAGTTTTTCAATGTTGATCATAATTGTTGTTTTTAAGATTGATGTTTTGGTTTAATAATTTTATTCCCGAGTAAAAGAAACTGATCCTAAATTAAGATAATTGACAATATAATTGATAGATGTCTATTTTTGTTATTTTTACCAGTAATAATACTTCACATATTTGATGATTTGCTAATCTTATTGTGATTTTCGTGCCAAAATTTTAAAGTTTGTAACTAGCTTATTCTTAAAATTTTAATTTTTTAAAGAAATCTAAAGTGTCCATAATTGGACAGCTTTCGTCCAAAACCGAACAAAAATGAAAAAGACAAATGCCTCAATTTTAATCATAGACGATCAGGAAGACATCCTTTTTGCGTCGAAAGTGTTCCTTAAAAAGTATTTTGAAGACATTTATACGCTTAATAATCCAAAAAATATTGTCGAATTATTGTCGAAAAAAAGCATTGATGTTGTTTTGCTCGACATGAATTACAGAATTGGTTTTGAAGATGGGAGAGAAGGTTTGTATTTATTGAAAGAAATAAAAACGCTTTCGCCAAAAACGGTTGTGATTTTAATGACTGCTTTTGGAAAAGTAGAAACGGCTGTTGAAGGATTAAAATCCGGTGCTTTTGATTATATCCTAAAACCCTGGGAAAATAAAAAGTTGCTTGAATCTGTAAAACAAGCTGTTGATAAATCGAGGAAAGAACAAAAGAAGGTTAAGAATGTAGAAATCGAAAATGACTTTTTTATTGGTACATCAGAAATTATAAAAAAAGCATATTCATTGGCAGATAAAGTGGCAAAAACAGATGCTAATGTTTTAATTCTTGGAGAAAACGGAACCGGAAAATTTGTTTTGGCACATCATATTTTTAGTCAGTCCGAAAGAAAAAACAATCCTTTTATTGCTGTCGATTTAGGATCTCTGAATTCAAATATTTTCGAAAGTGAATTATTCGGTTATGCCAAAGGCGCTTTTACAGATGCCAAAATAGATACTCCCGGACGTTTTGAAATGGCTCAGAACGGAACTATTTTCTTAGATGAAATTGGGAATGTTCCGTTGCATTTGCAGTCTAAACTTTTGCAGGTAATTCAAACCAAAACGGTAACAAGATTGGGCGAAACCAAACCAAGACCTTTAAATATTCGAATTATTACGGCAACAAATTTGAATTTGAAAGAGGAAGTTGCTGATAAAAATTTCAGAGAAGATTTGTATTACCGAATAAATACAATGGAAATTATTCTGCCTCCGTTGCGAGAACGAGATCAAGATAAAATTCCGCTGGCAGAATATCTACTCGATAAAATGATTGAAAAATATGGAAGAGATGAAATTGCTTTTGATAAAAAAGTTCTCGAACAAATCGAAAAACATGCCTGGAATGGAAACATTCGTGAAATGGAAAATAAAATAGAACGCGCCGTTATTCTTTGCGAGAACAATAAAATTACAGTTTCAGATTTAGACTTGGAGACGATTACAACTTATGAAGAAAACCCTGATGACATTCAGCTTTCGTCTGTAGAGAAAGCTGCGGTTGAAAAAGCATTATTCAAAAACAACAATAATATTAGTAAAACTGCCGAAGAATTGGGCCTGTCGAGAGGTTCTTTATATAGACGTTTAGAAAAATATAATATCAATATTAACTAATATGTTTAAAACATTTCAGACCTACAAACTGCTGTTTTTGAGATTAATTTTTATCGTGGCAGGAATCGAAATTTCAATTTACTTTTTTAAAAAAGGGTTACTTTTTACCGCAGTATTTGGACTTTTTATTGTTTTTCTGCTCATTCGGGAAATGTATTTTTATGTTCGGAATTTTGTTTTACTCTACGATAAAACGATTGCTTCGATCTTGCAGAATGATTTTACTTCGGATTTTACCAAACATAAATTCAATAAAAGTTACGATGATTTATTTCAGTTATATGATACTTTAAAACACAAACAAAACGAACAGGTTTCTAAGGATATTATTTACCGTTCTATTTTAAATAATATCGAAACCGGAATTGTCATTTTGCAGAAACAGAATAATGATTGGGATATTTTTTTGATGAACGATTATTTTTCCTCGCACTTTAATGTTCCGAAAGTTTCTAAATGGAAATACCTGAAAAATCAATTGCCATCGTTATGTGAAATTATTGAAGAAGATAATTTTCAGGAAATCAAAACATCTGTAGAAATTAGGGTAAACGAGCAAAATATGCAAACATTCGTTTTGCAGGCTTCGAGAACAGAGATTTTTGAGAAAGATTATTTTATTGTTTTGCTCGATTCGATTCAGAATGTAGTCGAGAAAAAAGAGAAAGATGCGTGGGTAAATTTGATGAAAGTAATCTCGCATGAACTTTTAAATTCGATAACTCCAATTCGTTCTATTTGCCAGAATTTGCAGGATTTGGTCGAGCAGGATTCTTTATCTGCAGAAGATTTAGAAGATGTTAAAAACAGCGTTGAAACAATGTTGAGACGAAGTGACCATTTGCAAAAATTTGTCGAGGGTTATCGAAAGTTAGCTATGCTTCCTTCTCCTAAAAAAGAAAAAATTGAGTTGCAGTATTTGATAGACAATTGTTTACAAATTATGAGTCTCCTGTTTAAGGAAAATCAGATAGAGGTTTTAAATACAATCTCATTTAAACGTTGGATAAATATTGATTCGCAGCAAATTGAGCAAGTTTTGATTAATCTTCTCACCAATTGCATTTTTGCCTTAAAAGATGTTGATCAGAAACAAGTTTTAATTTCGGCGGAAGCCAAAGAAAATCGACTTTTCATCAGAATTACTGATAACGGAAATGGCATCGAAAAAGAAATTGAAAACAAGATATTTTTGCCGTTTTTCACCACCAGAAATGAAGGCGCAGGAATTGGATTGACACTTTCTAAAAATATTATCGAAGCTCATGGCGGTTATATTGCACATAAAAATGAAGGTGAGAAAACGATTTTTGAGATTTGTTTGGTTGAAGAGTAGATTTTATGTTTATAATCTTAGAACAGTGCGTTATTTTCCGGATTAATTTATATTAGCAAATAAAAGATTTTTTTAAAATGATATTAGCATTTGATACCTATTACTACGACGGAAAAGCAAAAACCGTTTGCCTTGAATTTACAGAATGGAACCAAAGTGAAAACTTTAAAGTTCACACAGAAGTAATCGATAATGTGGAAGAATATATTCCGGGAGAATTCTATAGACGAGAATTGCCTTGTATTCTTAGTGTTCTAAATAAATTCGATTTAAAAAATATCGAAGCCATAATAGTTGATGGTTTTGTTTATTTAGACGATGAAAAGAAATACGGTTTAGGCGGACATTTATATGAAAAACTAAACAAAGAAGTTGCGATTATTGGCGTTGCCAAAACAAATTTTGCTTCGATTGAAAAAGACAAAAAAAGTTTGATTAGAGGCGAAAGCAAAAAACCTTTGTATGTTACAGCAATTGGAATTGAATTGGAAGATGCTTTCCAGAAAGTAGAAAGTATGGCGGGAGAATTTAGAATGCCAACTTTGCTAAAAGAAATGGATCGATTGACGAAAGAAATATAAATTAAGATTTTCGTTTAGTTGTATTGATTTTCAGTGTTTTAAAAAATATGTTAAATTTAATTTCTTCTTTCGTAAGATTTTTTAACTTAGCATAACGTATGAATTTTAATACATAGTAAGAACTTAAAGAATAAAATACTATGAATCCCGAAGTAGATTTTTATTTTGATGAAGCCGAAAAGTGGCAAAAAGAATTGGAGCAATTAAGAATAATTGCACTTGAATGCCAACTTACGGAAGAATTAAAATGGGGAACTCCTTGTTATACTTTAGGAGATAGAAATATTGTTTTGATCCATTCTTTTAAAGAATATTGTGCGTTTTTATTTTTTAAAGGCGCTTTGTTAAAAGACACAGATAATATTTTAATTCAACAATCAGACAATGTACAGGCTGCACGCCAGATTCGGTTTACCAATCTTAGTGAAATAACCGATCAGAAAAATATCTTAAAAACCTACATATATCAGGCTATTGAAGTAGAAAGAGCAGGTTTGACAGTAAAATTAAAAAAGACAACTGAATTTGAAGTTTCAGAAGAATTTCAAAAGAAATTAGACGAAATGCCAAATTTGAAGAAAGCATTTCAGGCTTTAACGCCAGGAAGACAAAGAGCATATTTGCTGCATTTTTCTCAACCAAAACAATCTAAAACAAGAGAATCAAGAGTCGAAAAAAACATAATAAATATTATGGACGGAAAAGGATTGAACGATTAGTTTATCTAAATTGAAAATAACACTAAAGTTTTTAAACAATGGAAAATTCAAAAAATAATACGACAAACCGAGCAATGCATGTTTCGAGATTATTAAATGCCCCGATAGACTTGATCTGGGAAGTTTGGACAAATCCTGAACATATTGCAAATTGGTGGGGACCAAACGGATTCACTACTACAATTCAAACAATGGATTTGAAACCGGAAGGCGAGTGGCGCCTGACAATGTACGGTCCTGACGGAAAAACTTATCTTAATAGAAGCACTTTTGTAGAAATTGCTCCTTTTAAAAAGATTGTTTTTCAGCATTATAATCCCAATTATCTTGCAACTATAACTTTTGAAGCTAAAGAAAATAAAATACTATTGGATTGGACAGGAGTTTTTGAAACAGATGAATTGTATGAAACTGTAGTTAAAGCTTTTAAGGCAGATGAAGGATTGATTCAGAATGTAGATAAACTTGAAACGTATTTAAAAGCACAAATAGGCTAATAAAATATGGGAATCAATAAAAAATTATCATCAGATCAACAAGAAGAATTACTAAGTGTTCTGGAAGCACGTTTTGAGAATAATCTTAATCGCCATAAAGGAATTGAATGGGATAAGGTGAGAGAAAAATTAGTAGCAAATCCTGAAAAACTTTGGTCACTTGACGAAATGGAAAGAACTGAAGGAGAACCTGATGTTGTAGGTTTTGATAAAACTACAGGAGAGTATATTTTTTATGATTGTTCTGTCGAAAGTCCTAAAGGCCGCAGGAGCATTTGTTACGATCATGAAGCGCTTGAAAAAAGAAAAGAGCACAAACCACAAAACAGTGCTATAAATATGGCTGCCGAAATGGGAATAGAAATCCTGACTGAAGCAGAATATCGCGAGTTACAAAAACTCGGAAAATTTGATGCAAAAACCTCAAGCTGGATTATAACTACTCCGGAAATTAGAAAACTTGGCGGAGCATTATTTGCTGATTTTAGATATAATACTGTATTTGTTTATCATAACGGCGCAGATTCTTATTATGCTGCGAGAGGATTTCGTGGTTCGTTAAGAGTATAAAGAATAAGATATAAAGAACTCCATCAGCCGCTGCTGATGGAGTTCTTTATTTTAACCTTTTATGATTTTACCATCGTTTGTAAATTCAAGATCAAATTGCAAAACCTGGTAACAATTCGGTAAGAATGATTCTCGTTTTATAGTTTGCGTATTTTAAGGTTAATTTACAATAAGTAAAATCGCATTCAAATCAATTTAAGAAAGCTTTAGTTTTATGTGAGGAATTTTTATGTAAATTTAATTTTAAGTAAAACGATAATCACGTAAAATAAAAACGGTAAAAATCTAAGTTTGTATTTTTGTTTAGTTGAGAATAAAAGTACAAATGTAAAATATTCAATAACTCATAATTTAGAATGAATAGTATAGAAAATAAAGGAAAATCTAAAATGCTCTTTGCTTCAATAACGGCTTTTTTTGCCTGGTTTGCAATTCTGTTTCAGCTCTATCTTACGGAGGGAACTGTGACTAATTTTTTCAGTTATTTTACTATTCTATCTAATTTATTGGTTGCATTATGCGTGACATTTTCAGTCTTTTTTCCTCAAACAAAAACAGGAATATTCTTTTCGGGTATTTCTGTTCAAACAGCTATTGCACTTTATATATTTATTGTGGCATTAGTTTATAACATTATTTTGCGCGGACTCTGGGTTGTAAAAGGCTGGCAATTGATTGTTGATAATCTGCTTCACGTTTTAAATCCAATTTTATATATTTTATATTGGTTCATCTTTGCTTCAAAAGAAAGATTAACCTGGAGGAATGGTATTTATTGGATTTTCTTTCCTTTTGCTTATTTGGTTTATTCTTTAATTCGCGGATCAATTGTAAATTGGTATCCATATCCTTTTTTGAACGTGACGAATATTGGCTACCAAAAAGTTTTCATTAATACCGGTTTAATGATAATACTCTTTTTTGCTATTGGTTTAGGATTAATAGCCGTAAATAATAAACTTATAAAGAGATAATGACTTTTTGAAATAAACAATAAATCAAAAGATTAATCATTATAGATTGAAATAGACAACTAAAAAACAACCAAATATGGAAGATTCAAAAAAACAACCAGACAATTCAAATTCCTCAATTGACACAACACCAAAAGTGACCGGAATTGGCGGTATTTTTTTCTTTTCAGATAATCCGAAAGAAATAAAAGAGTGGTATTCTAAAAATCTTGGACTTGAAACCAATGATTGGGGTTCGACTTTTGAATCCAGAGATATTAATAATCCTGATAAAGTAAATTCGCTTCAGTGGAGTCCTTTCAAAAAAGGAGATGAATATTTTTCTCCGTCCAAAAAAGAGTTTATGATTAATTACCAGGTGCAGAATATCGAAGGACTTGTAAACAAACTCAAAGAAAACGGAGTAACTATACTAGATGAAATCACGAGTTATGACTACGGAAAATTTGTGCATATTTTGGATACTGACGGAAATAAAATTGAACTTTGGGAACCGGCTTAATTACAAAAGACACCAGAAAGGCTTTTCCTTTAGATAAATAGCAATTTAGAAAACAAAAATGAATTCATTAATAGTATATTTTGGAAAACTTGGCTTCTCGGAAAATGATATAACTGAGTTTTTGAGTTGTCTAAAAACACGTAAATTTTCTGCAAATGAATTAATTTTATCTAATGGTCAGTTAGAGAATTATTTATCGTTTATCGATACCGGTATCGTTAGGTATTTTGTAATTGCAAATGATAAAGAAATTACATTTGATTTTGCTTTCAGAAATTCATTTTATTGTGCCTACGATTCATTTTACAACAGAACTAAAACAGAAGTTTATATTCAGGCATTGACCGATTGTGAATTGTATTCGATATCAAACGAAAACTTGCAAAAACTTTACGAAAGATGTGAAACAGCAAAAAAGCTTGGTCGAATTGCCACGGAATATTTACTGGATAAAAAAGTAAAAAGAGAATTAAATCTTTTGACCAAAACTCCACAGGAAAGATATCAAAAACTACTAGACGAACAGCCAAAATACATTCAGCAAATCCCGCTGAAATATCTTGCATCCTATATTGGCGTTGTACCTGAAACCTTAAGCAGAATCCGGAAACGCATTTCTTGACCAAAGTCAATTCGGGAAATATTTAATAAACCCAATTTTGTACTATTCTTTAACAATTAAAATTAGTACAAAATGAAAGTTACCATTACACATATTGACACTGCTTGTGTTTTAATAAACATCAACGGATTTAAAATTTTAACCGATCCAACATTAGACAAGAAAGATGGTATTTTTCCACAATACGTCAGTCGGCCTATAGCATTCTCAAAAAAATATATTGATCCGGCATTGTCAATTGAAGAAATCGGAAAAGTTGATTTAGTGTTGTTAAGTCACGATCATCACAGTGATAATTTAGATAAAAACGGAAGACTCTTTATCAAGACAGTTCCCGTTGTTCTTTCTACAAAAGATGCTGTAAAACGTTTAAAAAACAATAACACAATTGGTCTTGATAATTGGCAGGAATATCATGTTGAAACCACAAAAGTAAAGAGACTGAAAATAACTGCAATACCTGCACAACACACCAACATTAAAAGGCTGGATAAAGTTATGGGAAAGGTTTTAGGTTTTGCAATAGAATGGGAAGGGCAGACTAATGGCTGTATTTATATTTCGGGAGATACAGTACTTTTTGAAGGTTTGTATGAATTAGAAAACAAGAAGAAAGTTGACATCGCAATTTTGCATTTGGGAGCCGGGGCATTCCCGTACTTAAAAAAGAATTTGAGAGTTACAATGAATGGCGAAGAAGCCATTGAAACCACTAAACTTTTAAATCCAAACATTGTTATTCCGATTCATTATGAAGGTTGGTGGCATTTTAAGCAATCTGTAAAGTCATTGAAAAATGAGATTGAAAAATCAGGATTTAATGAAAAGTTCTTATGGCTTGACAGCGGAATTGAAACAGAATTAATTAAGGAAAATAATTTTAAATTAAATTAATTAACTGCTAGTCAGTTATTTGTGTTTGAATATTGCGTAAATTAGCTAGTCAAAAACTTCAACAATATTTATTTTTTGATTGGTATAAATTAGTCAGGAATAATGTTAGTTTTTGAAGAAACGGAACCAATTACAGAACATAAAAATTGAAGAAAATGGAAGCGCACCTTGAACAAATTCGCGAGCAGCAAAAACAATCCTGGAACAAATTTTCTGGAGGCTGGAAGAAATGGGATGAACTTGTAATGGATTTTCTAAAACCAATGGGAGATGAAATAATTTACTTATTAGACCCGCAAAAAAATGATGTTATTCTTGATGTTGCTTCAGGTACCGGAGAGCCTGGACTGACAATTGCTGAGAAATTATCCGGAGGAAGAGTTGTTATGACTGATCTTGCCGATGATATGTTAAAAATAGCCCGCGAAAATGCAGCGTTAAAAGGGATTAAAAACATTGAAACTGTTGCATGCGATGTTTGCGAGCTTCCTTTTCCTGATAATACATTTGATGCGATAAGTTGTCGATTTGGATTTATGTTTTTTCCCGATATGCAATTAGCGGCCAAAGAAATGGCCCGGGTTCTTAAACCTGGAGGAAAAATTGCTACGGCAGTCTGGAATGTTCCCGAAAAAAACTTTTGGGTTACAGCGACTATGGGAACCATTAACAGAAATTTGGAACTTGCTCCTCCGCCTGCGGGCTCACCGGGGATGTTTCGTTGTGCCAAAGACGGATTAATTTCGGATATATTTTTGGAAGCCGGATTAAAGAATATTTCTCAAGTTGAAGTAGCCGGAAAATTGAACTGCAAAACAATTGATGCCTACTGGGGAATGCAAACAGAAGTTGCTGCTCCAATAGTTGCTGCTCTTGCAAATGCCAGTGATGATATGAAAGAGAAAATAAAACATGAAACTTATGCTGTAGTTAATGAAAGATATCCTGACGGGAATATTGTAATTGACTCAAGTGCACTCGTAATTTACGGAGAGAAATAAACATTTACAGAACAGTATTAGAAATATAAAAAACTCCTTAAGAAATTAAGGAGTTTTTTTAGCACATAAAGTTATTATGCTAAATAATTTGAGAGGCATTAAGAAATCGATGATACTCTTCAATTTTATTTTTTAATCTTTCTGCCAAATATTTATTTCCGTCTTTTAATTCGTTGTGTATAATTTTAGCTTCTTCAATATATTTTAATTTTTTTTCGTCTTTCCAGTAGTATGGTGGTTGGTACAAATTTGTAATTCTGTCAGCCATTTTAACGGCCCAAATTTCTATAGGCTGTTCTTTAATTCTTTTTAGACTATCAAGCATTTTTTCAAGCTGTCCCTCAATTTCATCATTTTTAGTCAGCGCAAGAACTCCACTTGCAACATCATGACCAAAAAGTTCATTTACTTTTTCATATGTCACCGGCGTGTCTTCAATAGTATCATGAAGTATTGCACATTTAATTGCTAAATCAGCATTGATATTTTCTGTTGATTGAATAGCGTTTAAAACTTCGAAGACAACACTTCCAATATGATTTATATACTCCACTTTTTCGCCATCATCAAAACCACCATATTTTTGGCCATTATGTAATCTTGAAGCTAATTGCCAAACTTTTTGAATTTCATCTATTGACCATTGTTTTTGTTGCGTCATTTTTATTTTTTTTAAATTAACAGATGCCTGTTAAGGGATACTTTGAACAATAAATATATAAAAGAAAACGTCTTCATCTCATTCTGTCCAGATAATATTTTCGGAAATTGAAACATATTATTAGATTTGTTTTGTCTTTGCAAAATTTAAGATTATGAAAAACTTATTAAATGAAAGGATTGCTAATCAACTCATAACAAGAATAGAAAAACTAACGCCTCAAAGTAAATCTATTTGGGGACAGATGAATTCTACAGAAATGCTGGCACATTGCAATTCTTGTAACAAACAGATACTGGAGGAAAGCCGAACAACTCAAAAAACAGTATTAAAGCAATATCTTTTAAGAATATTAGCGATCTATTTAGCACCAAAATTTACCAAAGGAAGAATTACTGAAGAACAACATATAACAAAAGGAAAATTTGGCGATGATAAGTTTGAAACTCAAAAAGAGTTGTTTAAAACAATCATCAAAAAATTTCCGCAAAACAATAAGGAATTGACACTTACACATCCTGCATTTGGCAACATTTCAACCCATCAATGGGGAATCGCAGCCTACAAACACATGGATCATCATTTAAGGCAATTTGGCGTTTAAATATGAAAAATTGTTTATGAAAAGACAAGCGGAATATCGATAAAAAAAAGAAGCTGTCTTATTGAGGCAGCTTCTTTTTTGTTATCGAATTAATTTTACATATGCGCTATAAGGGTCGTCCTTAATAGAGGTTCGCAGATAAACTTCGTTTTCGTCTTTTGATTTAAATTCAAATTGAATTAAAGCAGCATCAGAATAATAAAACAAAGAATCATCAACCGCAAATTCAAGATTTGAAATAGGTTTGGTGGTTAATTTTACCTCGAATGCTATTTCACCATTATTTATGTCTAATTGAAAAAGTCTTGCTTTACGAGTATATCCCCAAACGTTATCACTTTCCTCAACGATGTATTCGATATTATCATCTTTAAAGTCCGTTTTCCATAGCTGAGTTCCTGTTTTTGAATCCACAGCGTATATAGAAGAAACTTCCGGGCCTTGTGCTGCAAAATATACTTTATTGTCTTTGCAAAATATACGTTCCTTGATATTATTTTGATTTTCATCTACTTTAAATTGCCATAAAACATCTAGTTTATTAGGGCTTAAAGCATAAATCACATTTTTTTCATTTGCGATAAATATATTTTCACCATCTGTTACAGGTTTTCCGGTTATAGCTTCCTCAAAGCTTTTTTGGTTAAGAAGTTTTCCTGTATTGGCATCAAAACTATATAAATTAGACCCACTTTGAGTAAAAACTTTGTTGTCAAAAAAGAGAACAGGAACATCATTATTTGAGGAATCTAATTTGTAGTTCCATACTAAACTGCCATCTTTTAGATTAAGAGCATAAATAGTATTATTCGGGCTTTGAGTCGTTATAAACAATTTTCCATCATGTATAACTGGAATTTGATTTTTTAGTACAATTTGATCTGTAATATTACCTAGTCTTGATTTCCAAAAGATTTCACCAGTTTGGTTATCAATTGCAAAAATTTCACCGTTAATAAACGGAATGTATATAACTCCATCCTGTAGCGTTATTTTATTTGCACACATTTCAGTATAGGAATCTGTGGCTTTTACAATCCAATTAATGTGTTCAGCTTCTAAATCAAATGACATTAGAGAACCGTCGTAATCATAAATTAAGATTGATGCATCATCTAATGGAATTTTTTTAAGCGGATTTATAACTTTATTAGTGACTATGTCATTAGGTTTTGAAATGGTTGGAGTTTGCCCAAAGATATTTATAACCGTAAATAGAAATAAAAGAGTTATTAGATTTTTTTTCATTTTTAAGATTTGGGGGTTGATGATTTGATTTCTTTTTCAACAATATAGCTGTCAAACGAAAGAATATCTATGTCAAATGTAGTAAAAAAATATTACAGCATTTAGAAGTTATAAGGTCTTTGAATTGTGAATTTGTGATCAAAACGGGAATAGGCAGAAAACAAAAATGTAAGTCATAAAAAAAACTCCTTACGAATCCTCTTTTACAAGATTTGAAGAAACTTTCGATAAAATAATTCATTAGAAAATTTTAAAATCTACTTTTGTAATGCAATAAAAAGCTTCATTATTTCCGGTAATATTTGGCTAAAAATACAATACAAATAATAAGCATGACAAAGGAAGAGTCTATTAAAGAGTATTACTTTAGAATCAATAAAAGTATAGATTATATTAAAGAAAATCTTCATGAAGAACTTTCTTTAGAAAAACTGGCTAGTCTTTCTAATTTTTCAAAATTTCATTTCCATAGAATTTTTAAGTTGGTAACAGGAAAGACCATCAATGAATTTATTAAAAATGCAAAAATAGAGAGAGCTCTATTTTTCTTAATGAACAATCCATCAAAAACAATTAGTGAAATTGCGAGTGATTGCGGTTTTTTAAGTATCTCGTCTTTTTCACGAAGTTTTCGCGAAGTCAAACAGGTAACACCAAGTGAATGGCGAAAGCTTCACAAAAATAGCAATATTGGTATAACAGATAGCAATATTGGAAAAATGCAGTCCGAAATCGAAGACTACCTTGCACTCAAATTAAATAATTTAAAAAATATTGAAATGAGTGAAATTGTCAAACTTGATTTTGAAATCAAAAAAATGGAGGAGTTTAATGTTATTTATATCAGAAATCTTAATATCCACAACCATGATAGCGAAACATTTGGTAAGATGTTTGAGCAGCTTTTTAGTTGGGCAACTCCCAGAAATTTGGTGAATTTTCCAGAAACCAAAGCGCTAACGGTTTATAGAAGTAATGCTAATTTATCAGGAATGCTTCAGGCTGATGTTTGTTTGTCTGTTCCTGAAGGAATAGTTGGAGAAGGATTAATTGGCAACACAACAATAAGCGGTGGATTATATGCCATTTTCCATAAAGAAGCACCAATGTCTGAATGTTTTAAAACCTGGAAGTATATTTATGAAGTATGGTTTGAAGAAAATGGTTATCAGCCTGATAATAGAAATTTCTTTCTAAGTCATTTAAACGATCCCAAGTCGCACCCACAAAACTTTCATATTATTGATATTTATATACCTATAAAATTACTCTGATCATTAATAAGTTCGGTAAAAATAAAAAATAACTAAACTCAAATTCAATGAAGTTTTCATTTATTGTGTTACTGTCTTTGACAGCTAAAGGTTTTCGATTTAATGTTAGAATGAAGTATTTCTAAGAACTTAAAATAAGACATAAAAAAACTCCTTAAGAAATTAAGGAGTTTCTTGTTTTTAATGCAGAATGTTGAAGTTGCTGATTACTATCGATCACTTTCAATTAGGATCAATATAAGCTATCTTTAATTCGTTTTGTTATTTCATCAATTGTTCCCAATCCATCAAAAGTCAAAACTTTAATTCTAGACTTCATATATTCTATTGCCGGTCTGGTTGAACTTTCAAAGACTTCAATTCTTTTAAGATGGATTGCAGCATCTTTGTCGTCTTTTCGGTCAGAAGTTTCAGCTCTTTTTTTTGCTCTTTTTAGAAGCTCTGTCTTTGGAACATCAATATTAATAACCTTTCCGATTTTCATTTTTTTTGATTCAATAAGTTCCATCAAATCATTTACTTGTGGTTCAGTTCTTGGGTATCCATCTAAGATTATTCCATTATTTGATATGTTTTCATCTAAAATTTTACTGAAAAGATCTTTCATCATGGAGTCAGGCACTAAATTTCCTTTTTCTTCATATTCAGACATTATCTTTCCAATTTCCGTTTTATTCTGTTTTTCTAAGCGACATCTATCTCCGGTTGAAATATGTTTAAATTTAAGTTCTTCTTTTAAAATCTCGCATTGCGTACCTTTTCCAGAATATGGAGGACCTGTTATTATTAATATTTCCATTTATTTATTAACGTTTTTTAATTTTCTCTAGACTTTATCTGTATCAATCGCTTATATCAACTTATACAGGGCTTCACAAATTTACAAGAAAAGCGGATTATTTTTCGAATAAAAAAACTCCTTAATTTCTTAAGGAGTTTTTGCTTTTTAAAAAGGTTATTTTCCTTTTATTATTTTTTCCAGATATTCGACTTTATCTTTTTCTGCCTGAACTAAACGTTCATAAAGTTTGATTTGCTCTTCATGAGATTGTATTAATTTATCTAAAGGATTAAAAGTACAACCATAGTTAACCGCAGAAGAATTGTCCACGTGATAAGTATTACCAATAATATTTAAGACAGCTTCTTCAGAGAAGTTCTTAATTGCTTCGACTGAAACTCCAAGTACTTTTGCAATTTCTGCAAGTTTTTCATCATCTATCGTTTCACTGTTTTCAATTGCAGAAACAGTTTGTTGACTTGTTCCTAAAGCTTGCGCCAAAGCTTCTTGTTTCATGTCTCGAAGTTCACGAATACGGCTAATTTTTCGCCCTATGTGATTTGGTTTTATTAGTGTGCTCATAGTTCAAAGATATTTAAAAATTCTCAGAAATTTCCCATTTGGTAAAAAACAAGCTTGAAATTGTGAGATACAATTATATATAAAAACTTCAAAATCATTTGACTATGGGGTTTTTGGAATTTTATGGTTTTTATGAATCTGTTTGTGAAACATTTTTTGCAGGATTTAGAGAAGATTTCAATGAGAGTATAATGATTTTTGCTATCTAAAAGGTTATTTTGGTTTAGGAATTAAAATTTGATTGATTGAAAAATAAGGATGGAATTCTGGATAAATACTATGTATATGTTCATCTATCAAAAAATGATGAGCTACATTAGGAAATAAATCAATGTCAATTGGATATTTTGCGTTGGGATTATGAAACAAATTAACACCTTCTCCCCAAGTCTCAGTACAGTTTTCGTTAACTTCATAAGCAAATTTTTTAGGTAAAAAAGCATTTGAGTCATGATTAAATTTCGCCCCCATTCTCAAAACTGTATGTTCTTTTACACCGAAACCTGCTTGTATTCCCATTCTAGAAAATTTTGATATTGTAGCTGTAGCAGAAAATAAAATTGCGCTAACATTTTCAGAATCTTTAGTAAAGAAAAAACCAGAATCAATTAATTCTCCATTAGGTTTCACATAAGGTTCTATTTTTTTCGGAGTAATAACTAGTTCTTTATTTTCATTGAAGGAATAAGGATAGTCATAGCCGTAAATGTAGCCTAACAAGGCAGGAAATGACCATAGCATAGATTGGTCAGCATGAAAATCTGCAATTGCCAATATTAACGGTTTATCTTTTAAATGAGCATCTTCCCAATATTTTTTTGTCATTTTTGAATAGAGTGCACTCCCAAATCGCAACGGCATATCATTGCTGTTTTCCTTTTCAACTTCCTCAGGTGTTATTCTTAATATTGTTGATGGGTGAGTAGTAGGTGGGTTGTTTTTAGGACGTGCAACTATAACTGCCTCAATTCCAATTTCAATTCCATCTTTATTCACAACAAAATCTGGTCTAAATTTGGATCTGTCAAAAAGAAAACCTTCTTCCGTTAAAAAAGCAAAAAGATAAATTTCCCATAATCTTGAATCAAATCCATTAACTGATTGAAATTGGTCTACAAAATTTCCATCTATATCTCCGAAATGATTTGCAATCTCAATAATTGCACTTTTTGCTGGCACTTTTGAAAGATCATCTCTCAATATAACATAGTAAGGATGCATTTTTGACTTGGCTACAATATCATTAAATAATTCAACTCCTTTTTCGTTATCTCCCTGTTCAACAACTTCTAGCTTATTACGGGTGTAATCCTTAATCTTTCTTTTTATCCATTTTCTAGCTACTGCGATTGATTTAAAATCCGTTTTTACATCAAATGCTTTAAATTTTCTATTTTCATCTCTGCAAAGTATAACACAACTAAAATCTTCGTCAGTATAGTCAAATAATATTGTACCTAGAATTGTTTTGTTGAAATTTGAATAATATTCCAATTCCTTTGCAATAAATTTTGAGTTTGGATGTCGACTATTTAAAACAAAAATATCAAATCTATTTTTGGTAATTTCCTCAACTAGTTCCTTATCTAAATTTCCCATTTTGATTTTTTTTTATAAAAATAATAAATTAAACTGTAGTAATATTCTAGCACAATTTAAAACAACTTTCGGGTTGTTTTTTATTTTATAATGTCGGTCATATTTTTGAAATTATTAATTACATAGAGTGCTTCTATGTATTTAATCCTTTTATTATTCGTTAGAGAAAAAATGATGATAAAATTCAAGCAGTTTTTTTTTGTCAATCCTTATTTTAAGCTACAATAAAAGTACTCCAAAAAGAAAAAAAGTTAGCAAATTTACAGAATATCAGACACATAAAGTGCGCATGATGTTATGCCTCGTTCCTCACCCGAGTTCTGGCGAAATACTGTGTGAATGGTCTCTGACTTCGACCGCCACCTGAATATGAAGATTCGTAAAAAAAAAGCATAAAAAAAACTCCTTAATTTCTTAAGGAGTTTCTTGGTGGGCGATGAGGGGTTCGAACCCCCGACCCCCTCGGTGTAAACGAGGTGCTCTGAACCAGCTGAGCTAATCGCCCTATTTTACTAGGTTGCTATCATTTCGTGATTGCGAGTGCAAATATACGCTAGTTTTCGAGTTCTGCAAAGAAAATACATTAAAAGTTTGAATTTTTTTTAATGTATTTTCTATGTCGCTGGGGTAGAATTTGTTATGATTGTAGATTTTGATGGTTATTTTTATTTTGACAATGACGGAATGTTTCTGTAGATGTAATCGCTGTGTTTTCCGGTGAATGATTTTTGTAATTCATCAAAAAAAGCATCCTGATCTTTTTCTTTTGGCCAGGTTGTTTTTATAAGTTCTGTTACTTTATCATTCGATTTTTCTAAATCTGTGAGAGAATCATAGAAAAACGCTTCCAGAAAATCAGTACTATTAGATCCCCAGGAATGACGATACGGATAATACGCTTTTATATAAGGATCATTAAAAGTAATTTTTTCATTAAATTCTTTTAGGCCACCTCCTTTGCCTTGAAAACTCAACTGAGATTTACGAATGTAAACAATCATTGGTTTTTTGGTTTCGTCTTTGTATTCCTTTCTGCCAACAGAAGTTACACTTTGATAAATTTCATCTGAGTGCATCGGTGAATAATAACTTTCATATTTGTCAAAAAAAGCTTTTCTGGCTTTCTCATCCGGCCAGGCTTTTTTGATTAATTCGTCACTGAGTTCACCTGCTTTTTCAATATCTTCCCAAGTTTTGTAAACACTTACAAGAACAACTTCAGTATTATCCTCCGTATAATAATGGGTAAGAATTTCAGAACCTATAATCAAATCATTTTTACTGGTAACTTTATCAAAGTATTCCTGTTCGCCAGCTTTCCAGTCTTTTCCGTCAGAACCTAAATTTCGGTGTAAAGTAGTTACTGTAATAAATACAGGTTTTTCTTTTTCTTGCGCGCAAATTTTCGCGCCCACTAGAACCATCAATACGATGAGTCCCAGAGCCAGGGTGTTTCTTCTTTTCATGATATAAAATTGTTTGGTTATTAAAAAAACTATACAAATTTAAATCATTAAAAATCAAGTGATTATATTTTTTAGGGCGATTTTTAGTGCAGTTTTAATGCAAGAGTTTAATTCTCTTTATTTAAAGGCAATTCCGCCACAACAAACGTACTTCCGCCAATATAAATAAAATCATTTTCTGTAGCATTTTTCTTCGCTTCTGTAAACGCTTTTTCTACAGAATTATATTTTTCTCCTGTTAAATTGTGTTTCTTAGCAGTATCTTGCAGTATTTCAACACTTAACCCTCTTGCTGAGTTGGGACTGCAGAAATAATATTGCGCTTTTTTAGGAAACAGTGGCAAAATAGATTCCAGATCTTTGTCGTTTACAACTCCTAAAACAATATGTAGATTTTCAAAAGTTTCTTTTTGAATCTGATTCATTACAACCGCTAATCCGTGTTTATTATGAGCTGTGTCGCAAATGATTTTTGGATTTTCTCCCAATTGCTGCCATCTTCCTTGCAAACCGGTATTTTTTACAACTTTTAATAAGCCTGATTTTAGATTTTCATCGGAAACATTAAATTCCTTTTGAGAATTCAAAACGGCGATAGTTTGCTGAACTGTTTTCTTGTTATGAAATTGATAATCGCCAATTAAATCAGACGGATAAACGGTCGAAATTAAATCGGAAGCAAAATAAATAGGTGCTTTATTTTCTTCGGCTTTAGCCAAAAATACAGGCTGAGTTTCTGGCGTATATTCTCCAATAACAACAGGAACATTTGGTTTTATGATTCCGGCTTTTTCGCCCGCAATTGCCGCAGGAGTATTTCCTAAAAACTGAGTATGATCTAAGTCAATGTTTGTAATTACAGAAACTAATGGTGTTATAATATTGGTCGCGTCAAGTCTTCCGCCTAGACCAACTTCGATAATAGCAATGTCTACTTTTTCTGAAGCGAAATAATCAAAAGCCAAGCCTACTGACATTTCGAAAAAACTCATATCATTAGCTTCAAAAAAATCTTTGTGTTTGGCGATAAATTCACAAACAAAATCTTCTGAAATTTCTTTGCCGCTAATTTTTATTCTCTCTCTAAAATCTTTTAAATGAGGCGAAGTGTATAAACCAACTGTATATCCCGCTTCCTGCAAAACAGAAGATAACATATGTGAGGTCGATCCTTTGCCGTTGGTTCCTGCAACATGAATACATTTTAGACCATTTTGAGGATTATCAAGATGTGCTGCCAGCAACTTAATATTGGTCAAATCTTCTTTATATGCCGAAGCGCCTTGAAGTTGGTACATTGGTAGTTGATTAAACATCCAATTGGTAGTTTCCTGATAGTTCATTTATTTTGGTTAAAAGTGTTGTTGATTGAAATAATTTTCGTTTTTTTTAGTTTTATATTACAGTGAAAATTATCTTTATTGCAAATTTCAAATATTTTTTAGAATTAATTATTAAAAACCAGAATTAATGTATGTTTAGTTTTATTCAAGTACAAACAGATACCATTGCAAATGCCGCTTCTAACGTAGTTATCGAAAAAATTGCTCCAAATACCGAAATCTCTGTTTTAGGATTTATCTTAAAAGGAGGTTTTTTCCTGATTCCAATTGCCATCTTATTATTCTATACTTTTTATGTAATCATAGAACGTTATTTATACATTAGCAAAGCTTCAAAAATTGACAGCAGATTAATGCAGGATGTGGGTGATAAGCTAAATTCAGGTAATATCGAACTGGCAAGAACAATTGTAGAAAGAAGCAATACTGCAGCCGGAAACATTTTGAAAGAAGGAGTTCTGGTTATTGGAAGACCAATTGCCGAAATCGAATCAAATATGGATCGTGCCGCTGATATCGAAATTGGAGAAATGGAAAGACGTTTAGGTCATTTAGGACTTATTGCTGGTATCGCACCAACACTTGGTTTTATCGGAACTATTTCTGGAGTTATCAAGATTTTCTACAGTATCTCGGTTACAGAAAATATTAGTATCGGAAACATTTCTGGAGGTTTGTATGAAAAAATGATTAGTTCCGGTTCCGGATTAATTGTGGGGATTATTGCCTACAGTGCGTACCATTTGTTAAACGGAAAAATTGATGATTTTGCTTTAAAAATTCAGAAACAAATACTAGAATTTGTAAACATTATTCAAAGAGCATAAGTTATGTCTATTAAGAGAAAAAGAAGATTTCATGCCGAAGTAGCGACTTCGTCATTAAGTGATATTATGTTTTTCCTGCTGTTGTTTTTCCTTATTATCTCAACACTTGCAAATCCTAATGTCATCAAAATGACTTTGCCGAAAGCGAAAGCAAATGAAAAAACAAATAAACAGCTGATAAGTTTATCAGTTACCGAAGATAAAAAATTCTACATCGACAAACAGCCGGTTGAATTTGATGCCCTTGAAACGACTTTAATGTCAAAAATTGGAGCAGACAAACAACAAACTGTTGTAGTCCGAATTCCGTTTAATTTACAAGTTCAGGACTTAGTAGATGTTTTACAAATAGGAGTGAAGAACAACTTAAAGTTTGTCATTGCTACAAGCCCGAAATAAAATTATCATTAGGGCGTGACCACAATAAAAAAATGGGCTAATCAGCATAACGTTGATTCGCCCATTTTTTTATTGCGGTCGGGCTATCCATGCTACTTTGGTAGCCAACTCCTATCCCTCACGCAAAACACACATAATCTGTCCTTGCGAGGAACGAAGCAATCCCACTAATACGAGTAAACGTTGTGTAACATACTAAGTGAGATTGCTTCGTTCCTCGCAAAGACTCACAAGAATCTATAGTAAAAAAGGCTTTCTGAAATATTTCAGAAAGCCTTTTTCTATTTGTGTAAATCTGTGCAATTCGTGTTTTAATCCAAACTGAAATTATAGATTATTTTTCCAATTTGTTTTGCAGCTGCATTACTATCAGGAGACCATTTAGTGTTCATTGCCGCTATTTTGGCTTGTTCTAATAAACAACTTGCTGTATTTGTTGTGCCTTTTATTCCCGCAGTTGCACTTATAGTTTTTCCGTTTTGATCTACTGTCACTTCTACAACTACTTTTCCGGCTTCATCACAAGTATATTTTGGTGCAGGTTTAGATAATGCTTTTCTGTTTCCTAAAGAATAACCTGATCCGCCGCCAGAACCACCGCCGCTTCCGGCTCCATAACCGCTTCCGGTACCAATACCATTTCCTGTTCCGTTTCCTCCGCCAGTTCCGCCACCGGAACCACCAGAGCCGTAATATCCGTTAGAGTTTAAACTTCCGTTAGCTTTTCCTTTATTTCCTGCAATTTTATCATCGCCATCACCGCCTTTGTTTGATCCTTTTAAAATGCTTGATAAAGCATCATTTGTAGAATTAGAAACCTTTGGCTTCTCAGGAACAGGTTTTGTTTCAGGTTTTACAACCGGAGTTGCTTTTTTAGGTTTCTCTTTTGTCGGAATAACTACATCATTAGCATCAGTTGTGTTTTCTTGAGTAATTATAGCTTCGTCAGGCGTTGCCTTTGCCGGAGCTTGTTTGGTTTCGTTTTTTACTTCCAGAACTTCACTTTTATAATTTGCTCCTGAACCTAAGTCACTGTCTCCAAAATTCACCGTTACGCCACCGCCGCCACCGCCTTCAGCAAGCGCAACATTGTTCTCCGGATTATAAGGAGGCCAGAAACGAATAAAAAATAAAAGCAACAGTAAAGCAGCATAAATTGCTGTAGATATTAATAGAGATTTCTTTTTATCTGAAGAATCCGTAGAAGTCATTTTGATTCTGAGTTTTGTAATAGTATTTAATAAAAACGTTTAAAAGTAGTAAAAATTGTTTAGAAACTAAGAAGAGATTTAACCGCAAAGGTCATTAGCTTCTAATCTGTAGTAAAAAATTAACCGCAAAGTTCGCAAAGATTTACGCAAAGTTCACAAAGTTTTGTTGAGTTGCTTTAAACTAAGTTTATTAAGTTCACAAAGCAGTTAATCCGTTTTAATTCGTGTAAATCTGTGGCAAAAAATTAACTACAAAGCACGCTAATTTATTTTTCGCAAAGTCGCAGAGTCGCAAAGTTTTTCTTTGCGATTTTGCGAGATATACTACAAACAGCTTTGTGAACTTTGCTTGAGAATCAACTCAAATTAAGCTTTGTGAACTTTGCGAAAAAACTTTGTGGACTTTGCGGTAAAAAAAAACGGACCAAATAAAGGTATTTGATCCGTTTAGAATTAAAGTATAAACTAAATTATACTAATTGTTTCAATGCAATTTCGAAAGCAGTTGCACTGATATTTGTTTTTGATGCGTTTAAAGCGTGCGCTTTTACAATCGCATTTTTTATAATTTCTGATGTATCATTAAAAATAGCTTCATCCGTCATTTGAACTTTTTTCTCCATGAAATAAGCAAAAACTCTCGCCATTCCGCAGTTCGAAATAAAATCAGGAATCAAACTCACTTTACGATCCACTTCTTCCATAATAGATCCGAAGAAAATTTCTTTGTCAGCAAAAGGAACATTTGCACCACAAGAGATTACCTCTAATCCGTTTGCAATTAAATTATCAATTTGACCTTGAGTAACCAATCTTGAAGCGGCACAAGGTGTGAAAATTTCGGCACCAATTGTCCATATTTTTGAGTTGATTTCTTCAAACGGAATCATATTGTCGGCAACTAATTTGTTTCCGTCTTTATTCAAAAATAAAGTTCTGATTTCTTCAAAAGAAAAACCATCTTCTTTAATTAATCCGCCATCGCGATCAATAATTCCAATAACTTTTGCGCCCATTTCTGCCAGGTAAAAAGCAGCTGCAGAACCTACATTTCCAAAACCTTGTACAATAGCTTTTTTGCCTTTAATTTCTCCGCCATAAGTAGCGTAGAAATGACGAACAGCTTCGGCAACACCGTAACCGGTAATCATATCGGCAACTGTATATTTTCTGGTAACATCCGGTGAGAATTTTGGGTTTTCGATAACCTTAATAACACCTTGACGTAATTGTCCGATTCTATTAATTTTGTCAGCTTCAGTTGGTTTAAAGTGTCCGTTAAAAACACCTTCCTGCGGATGCCAAACACCACATTCTTCCGTCATCGGGATTACTTCGTGAATTTCATCTACGTTCAAATCTCCACCAGTTCCGTAGTAACTTTTTAATAAAGGCGAAACCGCTTTGTACCAACGTTGCAAAACTCCTTTTTTGCGAGGGTCATTTGGGTCAAAGTTTATTCCTGATTTAGCACCGCCAATTGCAGGTCCTGAAACCGAAAATTTAACTTCCATAGTTTTGGCCAATGATAAAACTTCATTCATATCTAAGCCTTTTCTCATTCTTGTTCCTCCACCTGCAGCTCCTCCACGTAGTGAATTAATAACGGTCCATCCTTCAGCTTCTGTTTCAGAATCTTTCCAGTTAAAAACAATTTCAGGTGCTTTATTTTCAAATTGCTGTAATAAATCTTTCATTTTGTTGAGATATGTTTAGTTTGCGTAAAAGTATAAAATAGAATAATGCGAATAATGTATTTTACATCAAATTTATCAAACATAAAAAAGAAAGCCGAAAACAATACGCTTCCGGCTTAAGAATTTTATAAAAATTTGGGATAATTATTATTTACCCAATAAGTTGTTTTTTAATGTTTCGTCTACTGGTTTGTCAGAAAGCCAGATTCCGAATAATGCTTTTTTGAAATCAAATCCAGAAATTTTACCCTTCAAAGTATCATTTTTATACACCATAACAGTTTGGTCAAATGGATTGTAAGCTAAAAGGAAAACGTCTTTTTCAGTAATAGCATCGCTTAAAAATGATTTAAATTGCTCAATTCTTGGGCGTAATTGCTCTAGATTGCTTCCTGCAGATTTTTCGAAACCAGTATTCATAGCTTTCGTCAATTTGTTTGAAGAAACCATAGATGAGGTAATTTCAATTCTAATTGCCATTTCGGTATCGCTGTCAATGATGAAATTTGGATCCTGACTTAATTGTGATAAATACAAAGCCTGAACGTAAACTTCTAACCACATTTTTGATCTTCCGCCAGCGCCATTAAGTTGTAAAGTTTTATTTTGAAATTCAATTTTTCTTGGTACAGTTACGCCATTTACTTCAAGCTGAGTTTGGGCAGAAACGGTCGAAAATTGTAAACTTAAAAGTAAAGTAAGTAATAGTAAAATCTTTTTCATATTCTGTCGATAATTTTGTTTTTGGGCAAAAATAATGCTAATTTATTAATTTTAGACTGTCATTGGAGATGTTTTTTTATTTCGGTTTTGTATTTTTTTTAATGTATATAATTAGTAATCAATTTAGTAAGACTTGTTTTACGTACATTTACGCGTTTTAAGGATTGTTTAATCTTTTTCAGGTGAAAATGACCTTGTTTTTTGTGTTTTAAAAGTTTTAATAAGCAATTATATTCTTAAATTTTAAAGAAAACGTTGCAAAGTTTGTGTCTGTTAGGCTAAATTTCGCTATTATTACGAAAACGTTATCGTAATTGTTGCTGATCTATTAAATTTATATGCATGCATTGTTAAATTAAGTTTTAAAAATTATCTTTGAAAGCCGTTTGAAAAAGCAAAAAACAATTAAAATATAAAACCAAATCATTTCTATAAAACGAAGTTTCCTGATTTTGGTTTTTAAAAACAATAAAACTACAAAGACTATGGATTTCAATCTGACCGAAGAACATTTAATGATTCAGCAAGCCGCTAGAGATTTTGCTCAAAACGAATTGTTACCGGGTGTTATTGAGCGTGACGAAAAACAAATTTTTCCGACAGAACAAATTAAAAAAATGGGACAATTAGGATTCATGGGAATGATGGTTGATCCTAAATATGGCGGAAGTGGACTTGATGCAATTTCGTATGTAATTGCAATGGAAGAAATTTCTAAAGTTGATGCATCAGCTTCTGTAGTGATGTCTGTAAATAACTCATTAGTTTGCTGGGGACTGCAAGAATTTGGAACCGAAGAACAAAAACAAAAATATTTACCGGGTTTAGCTTCAGGTGAAATTCACGGAGCTTTTTGTTTGAGTGAGCCGGAAGCCGGAAGTGATGCAACTTCTCAAAAAACAACTGCGGTTGATATGGGAGATCACTATTTAGTAAACGGAACAAAAAACTGGATTACTAACGGAAATACAGCATCAGTTTATTTGGTAATTGCTCAAACAGATCCAGAGAAAAAACACAAAGGAATTAATGCTTTGATTATGACCAAAGATATGCCTGGGTTTTCTATTGGACCAAAAGAACAAAAAATGGGAATTCGTGGTTCTGATACGCACTCTTTAATGTTTAGTGATGTAAAAGTTCCTAAAGAAAACAGAATTGGAGAAGATGGTTTCGGATTCAAATTTGCGATGAAAACTCTTGCCGGAGGCCGTATTGGTATTGCTTCTCAAGCTTTAGGAATCGCTTCGGGAGCTTATGAATTGGCTCTGAAATATTCTAAAGAGCGTAAAGCTTTTGGAACTGAAATTTGCAATCATCAGGCAATTGCTTTCAAATTAGCAGATATGGCAGTTAATATCGAAGCAGCACGTCACTTGTGTATGAAAGCAGCCTGGGATAAAGACCAACATAAAAACTATGATGTGAGTGGTGCAATGGCAAAATTATTTGCTTCGCAAGTGGCAATGGACACAGCTGTAGAAGCGGTTCAGATTCACGGAGGAAATGGTTATGTAAAAGAGTACCATGTAGAGCGTTTTATGCGTGATGCAAAAATTACTCAAATTTATGAAGGAACCTCAGAAATTCAGAAAATTGTAATTTCGAGAGCAGTTATTGCAGGATAATTTTCTTAATAAAAATATAAAGTTTAACCCTTTCAGGCGCTTGTGTCTGAAAGGGTTTTTGTTTGATTTTTAAATTGGTTATCTTTACATGAAGAAACCTTTTTATGTACGACGATTTAAAATATTGGTATTTAAGAGATCATAAATTGTTTAGAACTTTGAGTTACTCACAAATTAAACAATTGTGTATAATTACAGGTTTTAAAAAAGCATCAAAAGGGGAGATCATTTACTTCTCTAACTCAGATTTGCCACGTATTTTTTTACTAAAAAAAGGGAATATCAAAATTGTAGCCATTGATGACGATGGTAACGAAACTATAAAAGACATCATTCAAAAAGGAGATTTATTTGGCGAATTGACTTTAGAAACTGATTCAAAAAATGAAGAGTATGCAAAAGTCCTTTCAGACGATGTTTCGATTTGTAGTTTTTTAATGTCTGATTTTGAAAATTTATTGCTTAAAAATCCAAGCTTGGCACTTTCGTACACTAAATTTGTTGGTCTGAAAATGAAACGCATTAAGAATAGTTATGCGAATTTAATTTCTAAAGATGCAAAAACAAGATTGTACCATTTCCTGAAGGATTGGGCCGAGAACGAAGGGATAAGAGAAGGAAACACAGTAATAATTGACAATTATCTTACTCAAAGCGATATTGCTCAAATCATTTGCACTTCAAGACAGACAGCAACACATTTATTGAATGAAATGGAATCTAATAATCTTTTAGCCTACAATAGAAAAGAAATTATGATTCCGGATATTACCAAAATATAATTATTTTAGGCTAAGTGTAAATTAGCCGACATTTTCTTTTTTCATAGCGAATTAATTTTACATCATCAAAAAGATGTAACACCAAAAAAAACTATGAAAAAATTATTTTTTATTGTTTTAGCAACCTTAAGTATGATTGCTAATGCACAAAACGCAATTCCCAAATCTGCGACAGATATCGCTCCTTTATTAATAGGAGAGAAAATTCCGGACATTACTTTAAAAACATCTGATAATACAGATGTGCAGCTTTCTGATTTACTTAAAAAGAAAAAGACAGTTTTAGTTTTTTATCGAGGCGGTTGGTGTCCTTATTGCAACATGCATTTGCAGGCATTGGCTGAAGCCGAAAAACAAATTCTTGATTTAGGTTACCAAATTATAGCCGTTAGTCCTGATGCACCTGAGAGTTTAAAAGTTACAGAAGAAAAAGACAAAGTAAATTACACCTTGCTTTCTGATTCAAAAGGAGAACTTATTAAAGCAGTCGGAATTATTTATGACGCTCCCGAAAACTATAAAGCAGTAATTTACGTACATTCTAAAGGAGTCAATGGGAATTTTTTACCAGTTCCGTCTGTTTTTGTTTTGAACACCGAATCTGATATCTTATTCGAATATATTTCTCCTGATTTTAAACACCGCATCACGACCGATTTACTTGTTTCAGTATTAACAAATATCAAATAAAATAAGATGAAAAAGCTAATATTATTTGTGTTGATTTTGGTTTCGGGTATTTCATCTGCTCAAAACGATGCGAAACGAATTACACAATACAACTTAGAGAATAAAGTGGCTATTCAAGGTTATGATCCTGTTGGATATTTTAATCAGGGAAAAGCAATCAAAGGAAAAAAAGAAATCTCAACCTATTATCAAGGTGTGATTTATAAATTTTCGTCAGGCGAAAATAAAGAAATGTTCTTAAAAAATCCGTCAAAATATGAACCACAATACGGCGGATGGTGTGCTTATGCAATGGGAAGTGCCGGTAAAAAAGTCGAAATAGATCCGGAAACTTTCAAGATTATCGATGGTAAACTCTATTTATTTTACAATGCTTATTTTAATAATACATTAAAAAGCTGGAATAAAGAGGAGGCAAATCTAAAGTCACAAGCTGATAATAACTGGAAAAAAATATATAAAGAATAACGATCATGAAAACAGAAAATATAATCTGGATTTTAAGAATCGTAGCAGCAGGAATTTTGCTGCAAACCTTATTTTTTAAATTCAGCGGAGCAGCAGAAAGTATTTATATTTTTTCGACTTTGGGAGTAGAACCTTACGGGAGAATTGGCTCAGGAATTGCCGAATTGATTGTGGCAATTTTAATTCTGATTCCCAAAACCACCTACATTGGTGCTGTGGGCGGATGTGGAATAATGACCGGAGCAATTTTATCGCATTTATTTGTATTAGGAATAGTGGTCGAAAACGACGGAGGACTTCTGTTTTCACTAGCCGTTATTACCTTAATATGTTGTTTAGGATTACTTTACTTCAATAAAAATAAATTGTTTAATCTTCTAAAACTAAAATAGCCATGTTACTAAAATCAATACGCCAAAGTTTAGATGAATTGATTTCTCTGTTAAATCAATTATCTGATAAAGATTATGTAAAATCTTGCGAAGCTTTAAGTAACGCAACGATTGGAGAACATGTAAGACATATTGTAGAAACGTACAAATGTCTTGAGAATGGTTATGAATCAGGAGTTTTAAATTATGACAATCGCGAAAGAAATATTCGTATTCAAACTGAAACCAACTTTGCAAAACAATTTATAGAAGAAATAAAAGTTGGCTTGAAAAACGAAAACAAAATCATCTATTTAGAGCAAGTAATTGATGGTCTCGCAATCAGGATTCAAAGCAGTTATTATAGAGAATTGCTTTATAATTTTGAACATTGCATTCACCATCAGGCTTTAATAAAAGTAATCGTTTTGCAGCTTGGAGGTATTTCTGTTAATGAAAATTTTGGAGTGGCACGCTCGACCATAGAATACAGAAAACAATGTGTACAGTAAGTTTCGTAAACAATAACGGAGTTGTCATTATAACTTCAAATCGAGACGAAAAAATAATTCGTCCGGGAGCTCTTGCGCCAAGAAGTTATTATTTGAACGGCAAAAACGTAATGTATCCAAAAGATTCAAAAGCTGGAGGAACCTGGTTTGCAGTCGATGAAAGCGGAACTGTATTAGTACTTTTGAATGGAGGAATAAAGAAACACAATCCTGTGTTTCTTTATAGAAAAAGCCGTGGATTAATTGCTTTAGATATTATTTCAAGTTCATCGCCAAAGGATTTTTGGAACGAAATTAATCTCGAAGATATCGAGCCGTTTACGTTGGTTTTATATCAGGATGAAGAATTGTATGAATTGATTTGGGATGGTTTTACAAAATGGAAAACATTGCTGGACGTGAACACGAATCATATTTGGTCCTCGGTCACTTTATATTCTGAAGAAATTAGGAAAAGGCGTTCTGAATGGTTTCTTGATTTTTTGAGAGATAAGAACGAAATATCGCCTTTGGATATGCTCGATTTCCATAGAAATACCCAAAGAGATGATTCTGAAAACGGTTTGATTATTAACCGTGAAAATACCTTAAAAACACTAAGTGTAACACAGGTTGTCATTAAGCAGAATAAAGGTACGATGAGTTACTATGATTTGATTAAAACAAAAGATTTTTCGACCTCATTTACAAGCATTTAAAAACAAATAAAGATGAAACTATTTTTACATAAAATAAGCAATTGGGAATATTGGCCATTTCAGGTCTTGTATGTTCCTATTTATTTTCTTTGGGCATATTATGCAATCAAAGCCAGATCTGTTTTCTTTTTTAATGCCTCTAATCCAAAAATTAAAAATGGAGGATTTATAATGGAAAGCAAAAAACAAATTTATGATTTGTTACCTAAGGATTTTTATCCTAAAACTATTTTAATCAGGGAGAACACAGATTTAAAAAAGATTGTAAGCACAATAGTTGACAACAGAGTTTATTTTCCTTTAATCGCTAAACCGGATATTGGTTTGCGTGGTTCCGGAGTAAAGAAAATTAGAAACGTATATGAATTGAGTGAATATGCCAGAAAAGCAAATTTCGATTTTTTGATACAAGATTTGATTCCGTTTAAAAATGAATTAGGTATTTTTTATGTGCGTCATCCGCATCAAAAAGAAGGAAAAATTACTGGAATTGTCTCTAAAGAATTCTTAATTGTTACCGGTGACGGAAGTTCTACAATCGAAGATTTAATTTGTAAAACGCCAAGATTTAGATTACAACTCGAAGCATTACAGGAAGAATATGGCATTCAGTTGCATCGGGTTTTGCAAAATGGAGAAATGGTAAATTTAGTTCCGTTTGGGAATCATTCAAGAGGTGCAAAATTTCTTGACGGAAGTAATTTGATTACACCAAAACTAACGGCAATGATTGACGAAATTGCGACTAAAATTCCTGAATTCTATTTCGGGCGTTTTGATATTATGTACAATACTTTTGAAGAACTGGAACGCGGAGAAAATTTTCAAATCGTAGAGCTTAATGGAGCCGCAAGCGAACCCACACATATTTATGACCCAAAACATTCCGTTTGGTTTGCCTGGAAAGAATTGGCACGACATATTACATACATGTATCAAATTAGCGCTGAGAATCATAAAATGGGAGTGCCGTATTTAAATTATAAAGTTGGAATCCGTGAATATAGATTGCATTTGGCACAGAGTAATAGAATTATAAATTTTTGAATATGAAACGAATGAAAAATATCTCAGTTGGATTTCTGGTGAGTTTCATTGGTTCAATTCCGTTGGGATATTTAAATTTAGTTGGTTTAGAAATTTATTCAAAATCAGGACTTCACAACTTAGTTTTCTTTTTATTTGGAGTTGTGTTTGTCGAAACCTTTGTTATTTATTTTACGCTGCTTTTTGCAAAACAACTCATTAGAAATAAAAAATTAATGAAGGTAATTGATTTTTTAGCCGTAGGTTTTATGTTTGTTTTAGCCTGTTTGTTTTACTTTAATTCTGATTCAAACGTAACTTTAGATAGTAATTTGCTGGGATATTTAATGTATTCACCATTTGTAATTGGTGTGGTTTTAAATTGTTTTAATTTTTTGCAATTGCCTTTTTGGACAAGTTGGAATCTATATTTGCTTAACGGAAAGTATATTACAATTGAAAGGAAGTTAAAATATTATTATATTGCAGGAACTTTGATAGGTGTTTTTTTAGGAATGTTGAGCTTAATTCTAGTTTTGCAGGCAGTTTTTCAGAAAACAAATCAATTTTCAAAGTATATAATTCCTGTTTTTATTCCGTTGCTTTTTATTGTTTTAGGAAGTATTCAGGTGTTCAAAGTATATAAGAAATATTTTAAACCAACTGCTTTAGAAATTTAAGTTCTGGAGTAAAATTAAATCTTTTGTTTATGAAAAAATGTTACTTTCTTCTTCCATTTGTTTTTTTAGCTTGCAAATCAAACCCGTCTGCCGTAAGCGAACAAACTTCAAAACCTATTGAAATTACCTATGAAGTAAAGAAAGCAGAAGTTTCAGATTTTCTTAAACATCTTTCTTCAGATGATTTCGAAGGGCGCGAAACCGGAACAAAAGGAATTGAAAAAGCTGCAATATTTCTGGAAGATTTCTTCAGGAAAAATAATGTCAAACCTTATTTTGATACTTATCGCGATACACTAACTAATTTTGATAAACCGGCATATAATATTGTTGGAGTTCTGGAAGGAACAGATCCTAAATTAAAAAAAGAGTTTGTGGTTTTGAGTGCGCATTATGATCATATTGGTGTAGAGAATAAACAACAAGCAGATGTTATTAATAATGGTGCAAATGATGATGCATCCGGAGTTACGGCTGTTGCGGAAATGGCTAAATATTTTGCCAAAACAAAATCGAATAAACGCAGTATCCTATTTGTATTTTTTGCCGGAGAAGAAAAAGGTTTATTAGGATCTAAAAGTTTGGTAGAGAAACTTAAAAAACAAGACTTCAATTTATATGCACAATTGAATATTGAGATGATTGGTGTGCCAATGAAACGTGATTATCTGGCTTATATTACCGGTTTTGATAAATCGAATATGGCCGAAAAAATAAACGAATACACAGGAAAAAAGACCATTGGTTTTTTACCAAAAGAAGCCGAATATGAATTGTTTTATAGATCTGATAATTACTCTTTCTATAATGTTTTTAAAAAACCATGTCAGTCTATAAGTACTTTCGATTTTGAGAATTTTGATTATTATCACCATGTATCAGATGAGTTTAAAGTAATGAATATTCCGCACATGACCTCTTTTATTCAGGAGTTTTTGTCAGCAGTAACAGAAATTGCTACAACACCAACAGAAGAAATTACGATGAATAAATAATCGATCATTTTATTGGATTTGCTTATTTTTGCTTTATGAAAAATATTATTGTTACAGGAACCAGTCGAGGAATTGGTTACGAACTTGCGCTACAATTTGCTAATGCTGGTCATCAAGTCTTAGCTATTTCAAGAAAAATACCTCAAACACTTTTAGAGCATCAAAATGTTACTTGCCTTTCTGTTGATTTGGCAGATGAAACTGCTTTGGAAGAAGTAAATAACTTTCTTTCGTCAACCTGGAAAAAAGTAGATGCAGTTGTGCATAATGCCGGAGCTTTGCTATTTAAACCTTTCGCAGAAACAACTCAGGCTGATTTTGAAAGTATTTATAAAGTAAATGTTTTCGCCGTTGCAAATCTTACCAGAATTTGCTTGCCTTATCTTCAAAAAGGAAGCCACGTCGTAACCATTAGTTCAATTGGAGGCGTAAGAGGAAGTCTTAAATTTGCAGGATTAGCAGCATACAGTTCAAGTAAAGGCGCAGTAATTACCTTAACAGAATTACTTGCCGAAGAATATAAAGAACAAGGAATTTCATTTAATGTACTAGCTCTGGGATCAGTTCAGACAGAAATGTTAAATGAAGCTTTTCCGGGATATCAGGCCCCAATTTCAGCCGAAGGAATGGCAACTTATATTTATGATTTTACTTTAAATGGAAATAAATACTTTAATGGAAAAGTATTAGAAGTTTCATCGACAAACCCTTAAAAAAGAAATCTCAATAATTAAATTCCAAATACCAATTTTAAACTTTTTACATCTAACGAACAACATTTAACAGCCTTGAACGAAACGCTTGCAAGATATATACCAGAACATGCTGTAAAGCCTGTATTTGATTTGATTGTTGTCAATCAGGTTCATCTGAAAATCGTAAATGAACGTCAAACACGTCATGGAGATTACAGGAGAGGATCTAGTGGTAAACATGAAATCACGGTGAATGCCAGTTTAAATAAATATCGTTTTTTGATTACGCTGATTCATGAAATCTCACATCTTGTAGCATTTGAAAAGTTTGGGCGAAATATAAAACCGCACGGAAATGAATGGAAACATACTTTTCAGAGAATGATGATTCCTTTTATACGTCCGGAGATCTTTCCGGGTGGTTTATTGCCACTATTAGCGAGACATTTTAAGAATCCGTCTGCAAGTAGTGATACAGATACAACTTTGTCTTTGGCATTAAAGCAATATGATGCAGGCAGTGATAAAAACTATGTTTTTGAGATTCCGTACGGAAGTGTTTTTAGAATAAAAAATGGAAAAGTATTTAAGAAACTTGCCGTAAGAACTAAACGTTTTGAATGTATTGAGATTAGTTCAGGAAGAACCTATCTTTTTAATCCAAATGCTGAGGTTGAACTTTTGCCTATAAAAAATACGAATTAATAAAATTTCAATCATAAACGAAAATCCCGCACGAAAATTCCAATAAAAAAATCCCAAATTCCAATTTTGATAAGTTTGGAATTTGGGATTTTTTAATATTGGAATTTAAAAGAAACTAGCTTTTCAAATACGCTTCTCTTACTTTTTTGAATAAATTCGAAGAATAAACAAACTTCACAATGTCTTTGTTGTCCGTTCTAAAGATTTCTTCTTTAGTTCCCTGCCACGCTTTGACTCCTTTTTTTAAGAACACGATGTTTTCGCCAATCTCCATTACTGAGTTCATATCGTGTGTATTGATTACAGTTGTAATATTATATTCTTCAGTAATTTCTTTAATCAGGTTGTCAATTATTGTAGATGTATTTGGATCTAAACCAGAATTTGGTTCGTCACAAAATAAATATTTTGGGTTATTTACAATGGCGCGGGCAATTGCCACACGTTTTTGCATACCTCCTGAGATCTCTGAAGGTAATTTTTTATGAGCGTCGATTAGGTTTACTCTCTCTAAAACAAAATCAACACGTTCCTGAATTTTTGCTTTATTGTCGTGCGTGAACATTTTTAGCGGAAAAGCTACATTTTCTTCAACAGTCATCGAATCAAATAAAGCACTTCCTTGAAAAACCATTCCAATTTCAGTTCTTAATTCTCTTTTTTCATCCGGATTTAATTCTGAATAAACACGTCCGTCAAATTCAATTGTACCTGAATCCGGTGTATGAATTCCTAATAAACTTTTTAATAAAACTGTTTTTCCAGATCCACTTTGTCCAATAATCAAGTTGGTTTTTCCAGTTTCAAAAACGGTCGAAACACCTTTTAAAACTTTACTGTCGCCGAATGATTTCTCTATGTTTTTTACTTCGATCATTATCCTAATAATAATTGAGTTAATATATAATTAAAAAGAATAATACAAACAGATGTCCACACAAATGATACTGTACTAGCTTTACCAACTTCAAGTGCACCACCTTTCATGTAATATCCATGAAAAGATGGAATTGTAGCTAATAACATTGCAAAAATTAAAGTTTTAATGAAAGCGTATGTAATATGAAAAGGTATAAATTCTATTTGCGCACCCTGAATAAAGTCTTGACTAGTCGAAAATCCGCCATATGCACAAGCAAGCCATCCGCCAAAAATCCCCAGGAACATACTAATTCCAATTACAAAAGGATACATTAATAAGGCTACTATTTTTGGGAAAACAAGATAGTTTAATGAGTTAACACCCATAACTTCTAAAGCATCAATTTGTTCGGTAACGCGCATTGTTCCAATACTGGAAGTGATGTAAGATCCCATTTTTCCGGCCATAATCACCGAAATAAAAGTAGGAGCAAACTCCAAAATCACAGATTGACGTGTAGCAAAACCAATTAAATATTTTGGAATTAACGGATTAGTAAGGTTTAAGGCAGTCTGAATGGCAACAACTCCACCTATAAAAAATGAGATAAAGCAAACGATACCAAGTGAGTCGATTATTAAATCATCAATTTCTTTGAAAATTAATTTTTTCATAACAGACCATTTGGTTTGTTTATTGAAAATTTCTTTCAGCATTAAAAAATATCTCCCTATTTGGGATAAATAACGAATTAGCATCATAAGTTTTACAAATATTGGCTAAATTAAGGATTAGTTTACAGTTTATGGTTTCGGTTTACAGTTTTTTAGGTTTTTGACACTAAAAAAGCTTCTGTTTCATTTTCTGAAAACGATAATTTCTTATAAATTTAGCTTGTTCGGGGGTAACTAATAAAGGAGTTTTTGCTTTTTTTGCTTTCCAGAATCCTTTAATATAATCAAAAAAGAGGAACGGTTTTTTCTTCATCATTGCCAGCTTCACCGAAGCAATTGCAGTAATCCAAAAACCATATCCTAACGTATAAAAAGCTTCACCTTGTTTATAACGCGCTGTTTTATTATAATTTGCGCCAGTTGGTTTTAAGTGTTTTACATGTAAAGTAGAGTCTGTGACTATTTTCCAATCGTAATATTTACAAAGTAATTCGTCTACCGTATCCCAACCCATGGCAGGTTTTAAACCTCCAATTTGCTGAAAAGTTGCTGCACGGTAAGCTTTCAGTGCACCACGAATATGATCTTTATCGGTTAGGTTTTCAAGGATCCAATCTCCATTTTTTTCGATGTAACAAAATCCGCCAGCCATTCCAATTTTTGGATCTGACTCGAAATGTTTAATTATGGTTTCAAAATAGTTAAGAGGAAAAATTAAATCGCCATCTATTTTTACAATAATATCGTATTCTGAATCGAGAGTTTCAAAACCTTTCTGAAAAGCCTGAATTACTTTACTTCCCGGCATGTGAATCGCATCAGAAGTCTTGTTTACAACAGAAATAAACGGATTTTCCTTAGCAAAGCCCAAAACAATTTCTTCCGTTTTATCTGTTGAATTGTCATTTACAACAACAACTTTTGAAGGTAAAATAGTTTGCGAAACCAAAGATTGTAAGGTCAAGCCAATTAAATCTTGTTCGTTGTGAGCCGGAATAACGATGTAATATTTCATAATTTTCAATTTAAATTCCAATTCTTCAAATTCCAAATTCCAATCAAAACGGGCTTAATTGGAATTTGGAATTTGAAGAATTGGAATTTGCCTTTAGGCTTTTTCCGCGACAACAATATAATATCTCGGAGTAAAATATCTTAGTAATGGTCTGAATCCAAACTTTTTTACCGGATGTGTGAATTTTAGACGATCAGTTATTTTCCAGCCTGTTTTTTCTAAAAGCCAGTCTAATTGCCAGTCTTCAAATTCGTGATAATGTCTGTCCCACATATCTGTTTTAGAACGATATGCCGGTGAAAACCATAAACGTAACGGAATTGAAATTAACAATTTATCACATTTTACGTTTTCCAGAATTGTGTACGGATTTAGCAAATGTTCGAAAATTTCAAATGCGGTAAAAACAGTATATTCTTCTGTTTTTAAAGCGGTTTGATCGTTATCTAAATCTTCGCCTTTTGTGTTTTTTACGGTATAACCGTTTTCTTCCATTATTTTAGAGAATGGATTTGGAACACCAAAATCAAATATGGTTTCTGATGTCTTAACGTGTTTTTGTAAAAACTCTAAGGTAAGTTTGAATCTTTTATTCGGAAACGTTTTTTCGTACATAGTCATTGCGAGGAACGAAACAATCTCTCGTTCTTAATTTGTTAATTAGGTCGCAAATATACTAAAAAGTCCGCATTTTAAGATGCGGACTTTTTTTTAGTTTTCTGTTTTCAGTCTCAGTTTTCAGTTAGCAGAGTTTAAACTGTGACTGAATACTAGTATCTGTATACAAATGCATTTACGTTCATTCCTGCTCCAACAGAAGCAAAAATTACCACATCGCCTTTTTTGATTTCGTGATTCTCCAGTTTTCCCTGAATTAATAAATCATAAAGAGTTGGTACAGTTGCAACGCTTGAGTTTCCTAAATCATGAATACTCATTGGCATAATATTTTCCGGTGCTGTTTTGTCGTAAAGTTTGTAGAAACGTGCAATAATTGCCTCGTCCATTTTTTCGTTAGCCTGGTGAATAAGGATTTTCTTTACTTCGTCAATCGGAATTCCGCTTTTGTCTAAACAGTTTTTCATTGCGCACGGAACTTGACTTAAAGCAAATTCATAAATTTTACGCCCATACATTTTGATGTATTTAATGTCTGGATTTAAATCTGGATTATACGATTTTCCGAAGTATAAAAAGTTAGCTTCCTCATTAGCAAAAGTGGCACTTTCGTAAGATAATAAACCAGCTTCATCGTCAGAAGCTTCTAAAATTGAAGCTCCGGCACCATCAGAATAAATCATAGAATCACGATCATGATCATCTACAACTCTTGATAAAGTTTCGGCACCAATTACCAAAACTCTTTTTGCCATTCCTGATTTAATGAATGCATTGGCTTGTAAAACACCTTCAATCCAGCCCGGACATCCAAAAAGAATATCGTAAGCTACACATTTAGGGTTTTTGATGTCTAATTTGTTTTTAACACGTGTTGCTAAACTCGGTAAAATATCAGATTGATTTGTCCCTGATTTTACATCACCAAAATTATGTGCGAAAATGATATAGTCTAAAGTTTCGCGATCGATTTTTGCATTTTCAAGAGCTCTTTCAGCGGCGAAATATGCTAAATCAGATGAGGTATGTTGGTCTTCGGCATAACGACGATTTTCGATACCGGTAATGCCTTTAAATTTTTTTATTACAACTTCGTTAGGGTAACCAAAAGGAGTTCCGTCTTCATTTAAAAAAACATGATCGCCAAAGTCAGTATTGCTTACTTCTTTATTAGGAATATAACTTCCTATACCTATTATTTTTATTTTCATTATTCCTCAATTATCCGGTAAATTTATTGCTAAAGTATAAATAAAATCATGATAACTATCATAAAAAATACTATGCATGCATATAATTATGAAATAATAATTATTTATGGGATATATTGTTTATTTATTAATGAAATTTGGGTTTAACCGAGATTTCAAACGTTTGAGATTAATGGTGGCAGAAATTTTTTTTTGATGTATTTTGAGGATATGATGAAAAATACCTCAATTTTTTGTTTTTAGAAAAAACTCAACTTTCACGTTACGTTGAGAAACCTGAAACAAAAAATAAACCCGACAGATTTTTAAAATCTGTCGGGTTTGAATATGTGTAAGAAAACTATTTCTTAGTTTTCCATATAAGCTTCGATTGGAGCACAGCTACAAACTAAGTTTCTGTCACCATATGCATCATCTACACGACGAACAGATGGCCAGAATTTATTGTCAGCAATGTATTCTAATGGGTAAGCCGCTTTTTCTCTAGAGTAAGGGAAATCCCAAGTATCTGTAGTTAACATTGCCAATGTATGAGGTGCATTTTTCAATACATTGTTTTTGTCATCGGCTGTTGCAGCTTCAATCTCTTTTCTAATTGAAATAAGAGCATCACAAAAACGATCTAACTCTGCTAAATCTTCAGATTCAGTTGGTTCAATCATTAAAGTTCCTGCTACAGGGAAAGAAACCGTAGGAGCGTGGAAACCGTAATCCATCAAACGTTTCGCGATATCACCAACTTCAATTCCGTTTTCTTTGAACGAACGACAATCTAAAATCATTTCGTGAGCAGCTCTTCCGCATTCTCCGGTATAAAGAATTGGGTAGTGTCCTTCAAAACGGGCTTTCATATAGTTAGCATTCAAAATGGCATGTTCTGTAGCGCTTTTTAATCCGTCAGCACCCATCATTGTGATGTAACCATAAGAAATTAAACATACTAAAGCAGATCCGTAAGGTGCAGATGAAATAGCTGTAATTGCTTGTTCACCGCCTACTTTTAAGATTGGGTTTGTTGGTAAAAATGGAACTAGTTTTTCGTTCACACAAATTGGTCCAACTCCAGGTCCACCACCACCGTGAGGAATAGCGAATGTTTTGTGTAAGTTTAAGTGACAAACGTCAGCACCAATCGTAGCAGGATTTGTTAATCCAACTTGTGCGTTCATGTTTGCACCATCCATATATACTAATCCGCCATTGTCGTGGATTAATTTTGTAATTTCAATAATTGAAGATTCGAAAACTCCGTGAGTAGATGGATAAGTTACCATTAAACAAGATAAATCATCTTTATGTTCAATAGCTTTTTCTCTTAAATCTTCTACATCAATATTTCCTTCCGGAGTAGTTTTAGTAACGATGATTTTCATTCCGGCCATAGCTGCAGAAGCAGGATTGGTTCCGTGAGCTGATGAAGGAATTAAACATACATTACGGTGACCTTCGTTTCTTGATAAATGGTAAGCACGAATAGCCATTAAACCTGCATATTCTCCTTGAGCTCCTGAGTTTGGTTGTAATGTAGTTCCGGCAAATCCGGTAATTACATTTAATTGCTCCTCTAATTTTTTAAGCATCGTGATATAACCTTCAGCTTGTTCTACAGGTACAAAAGGGTGAATGCTGTTCCAGTTTGGCATTGATAAAGGAAGCATTTCTGAAGCCGCGTTTAATTTCATCGTACAAGAACCTAATGAAATCATTGAATGATTCAACGATAAATCTTTACGCTCTAATTTTTTGATGTAACGCATTAACTGACTTTCTGAATGATGGTTGTTAAATACATCATGCGTTAAGAAAGAAGAAGTTCTTTCTAATGAAGCAGGTAATTGACTTGCAGTTGCTAATTCAGAAACAGTAAAAGTTTCTTTTCCTAAAGCTTCAGCAAAAATGGCAATAATTTGGTTCATGTCGGCAATTGAAGTTGTTTCGTTTAACGAAATAGAAATCGTATCGGCATCAACATAGAAGAAGTTTACTTCGTTTTTTTCAGCAATAGCTTTTACTTTTTGAGCATCTGCTTTTACCAAAATAGTATCGAAGAAAACTGTGTTAGTTTGGAAAACTCCTAGTTTATTTAAAGCTTCAGCGGTAGTAACCGCCGATGCGTGAACTTTGTTAGCAATGTATTGTAATCCTTTTGGTCCGTGGTATACAGCATACATTCCGGCCATAACTGCTAATAAAACCTGAGCTGTACAAATATTTGAAGTTGCTTTTTCACGTTTAATGTGCTGCTCACGAGTTCCTAATGCCATACGTAAAGCACGGTTTCCGTTTACATCAATAGAAACTCCAATAATACGACCTGGCATAGATCGTTTGTATTCATCTTTAGTTGCAAAAAAAGCAGCATGAGGACCACCATAACCCATTGGTACACCAAAACGCTGTGAAGTTCCAACAACTACAGCTGCTCCCATTTCTCCCGGAGAAGTTAAGGCAGCTAATGATAAAATATCGGCAGCAAAGGCGACTTTGATTTCGTTTTCTTTTGCCTTAGCAACAAAAGCGCTATAATCGTTTACCTGACCATACTTTCCTGGGTATTGTAAAATAGCCCCGAAGAACTCATTTGAAAAATCAAAAGTTTCGTGGTTTCCAACAACTAATTCAATTCCAATAGGAGTTGAACGCGTTTGCAGTATTGATAAAGTTTGTGGTAAAATCTCTTCAGAAACGAAGAATTTATTTGTATTGTTTTTCTTTTGATCACGTGTACGAACATCAAATAATAAAGCCATAGCTTCGGCAGCAGCAGTTCCTTCATCTAATAAAGAAGCATTTGCAATTTCCATTCCTGTTAACTCAATAACAGTAGTCTGGAAATTTAAAATTGCTTCAAGACGACCTTGAGCAATTTCTGCCTGATAAGGTGTATAAGCCGTATACCATCCTGGATTTTCAAAGATATTTCTCTGAATTGGAGCCGGAACGATAGTTGGATGATAACCCAAACCAATATATGATTTGAATACTTTATTTTTCTTTCCTAATTCCTGAATATGATTTGCAAATTCATACTCCGTCATTGCAGGGTCTAAGTTTAAAGGTGCTTTTAAACGAATGTCGTCCGGAAGGGTTTCATAAACAAGTTGTTCGATCGATTCAACTCCAATGGTTTGTAACATGTGTTGAAGATCTGTTTCTCTTGGACCAATGTGTCTTAAAGCAAAAGCATCTGTTTTCATATAGTTGTAAAAGTGTTGTTTTTTAGTGGCGCAAAATTAAGTATTATTAATAATTTAATTAGCATTTTTAACTTCATTTTTTATGAAATTTACAACTAAAGAGTTGATTTGTTAATAATTGATTAGATTTGAGGTATGATAGTATCAAAACGCATCTTAGATTTTTATCTGAATAGCAGTATTCATGTGGCTTTATCGTGTTACGCACTTGTGCGAATCACGTTTCATGTGTTTCATATTCAGTACGATGAGCCAATGGCACTATTCGTTTTTTTTGGAACAATTGTGGGGTATAATTTTGTTAAATATGATGCTTTGGTCCGGGTAAAAAAAAATCCAATAGGAATTCAGTTAAAAATTATTGCTGTTTTGAGTTTTATTTCACTGCTTTTAGTAGGCTATTATTTTTTCCATTTAAAAAGAATTACTCAAATTGTCTCTGTCGGAATCTTTGTCATAACGGCACTTTATACACTTCCTTTTTTTCCAAATAGAAAAAATGCCCGAAATTGGGCTGGAGTAAAAATCTATATTGTAGCACTTTGTTGGGTAGGAGCAACCTTGGTTTTACCTGTAATAAATGCCGAAATTTCATTTACAACTATTTTTTTTGTAAAGTGTATTCAGCGTTTTGTTTTGGTTTTTGTCTTGATTTTGGTATTCGAAATTATTGATCTGGCAAACGATGATCCGCATTTGCAAACCGTTCCTCAAACCATTGGCGTAAAGCGAACAAAAATTCTGGGCTTTTCTCTTATGGTTCCGTTTTGGGTTGTAGGTATTTTAACATTTGATCTTCATGATTTGCTCATAAATCTAATAATGGTGATCACTTTGATGCTTTTTATAGCATTCGCAAACCCTAATCGTTCTAAATATTATACTTCTTTCTGGGTCGAAAGTGTACCTATCTTTTGGTGGCTGATGATTGTCTTCCTATAAATAAAAAAAAACCGATGTTGATGCATCGGTTTTTTTTGAATACTATTTTGGGCGTGTTCGCCGAAAAAGGCGAACCGGGCTATCCGCTACAAGTCCTCGCACTTCCTTCGTCAGGCTGTGGGCTATCCGCTTCTATCCCTCACGCAAATCGTAAAATGAGAAGATTTATTTTCAAAAGAAGATTTATCGAGCATTACTTTTTTTGAATAGACTCCAGCTTCAGCTGGAGGTAAATGTAATAGAATGTTATTGGTTTTAGCCAAACTTTACCTTTCGGCTAAAGCCATATTGAAAACTCTTTATGACCTCCAGCTAAAGCTGGAGTCAATTCAGATTAATTTATAAAATCTGCCAAATCCGCTAAATCTGCGAGAAAAAAAATCATTACTTTGCTTTTTTAAAACAATCTATTTTGTTTTTTGCTCTGTCAGAGCTTTGTTCAAGTCAGCTTTAGCTTCGGCTAGTTTCTTCTTTTTCTTGTCGATTTTTTCCTTGCTTTCCTGATCTTTAATTGCTTTGTTTAGATCGTCTGTTCTTTCCTTAACTTTTTGTTGTTTTTCTTTTACTTTTTTATCAAGATCATTGTTTACTGTTTTTGTCGTGCAGTTCTTTTTAGTTTGAGAGATTGCATCTTCAACTCCTTTAATTTGGTTTTGATTACCGGCTTTTTTGGCTGTCGTTAATTTGATATTTTGTTCACATAGTTTTCTTTCGCAACCTTTTAAATCCTTGCAATTACTTTGTGAAAATCCAATAAAAGAAACGGCAAAGAATGCTATTGATAAAATTTTAGTCTTTAATTTCATAAGTTTAATTTTTAAAAAAGATTAATATAATGTTCCAAAATAGGTAAATATTCTCACTATTTATTTCTTTTTGATCAGTTTTAAGTTCAGTTTAACTTTTCAGTTAATATCATTTTATTGTAATATTATTTAAAAGTATATTTGAAAATAAATAACAATATGGAAAAACAAGTTTCTTTTTTCGGATTTAAATTTACCAATTTACAGTTTATTCTATTCTTTTTTGGTTGGATGGTTTTTCTGGGTTTTGGTTGGCCACTAATTATTGGATCTCCAATTTTTTTTTCAATTTTAGTGTGTGGTATTGTTCTTATTGTAGTAGGTCTTTTTAACAGACTGGTTGGATTATTAATCTTGCTGTTGTTTGTTTTAAATGAATCACTTCTTCGAATTTATCAGAACTTCATGTTTGTTATTGGGACTATTTTTACTACCTGGCTTTATAGTCTTCTAACACCAATGAATTTCTATGTGTATGTCGCGCATCTTGCTATAAATATTTTTTCTGTTTTTCTGATGCATATGATGTTTGTCAAAAAAGGAACTCAAAGTGCAGAAGATGAACTTATAACTTTTGATGGATTAGAAGAGTAGAGTTGAAGTAGGTTTTCTTGACATACTCCCTTTAGGATTTTATTCCGATGTAAAAGAAAATTAGTAAGATGCTTTTCTAAAAATAAAATATCAAAAAGTTCACCAAATATCCCAAACGGAGTTTCATAATGTAATTTGTCTTTCATGATGGTAACGCCATTTTTTTCTTCAAAAAGATGTTCGTGTCTGAAAGATTTAAATTTTCCTTTTTCCATTTCATCCACAAAATAATCATGCAGCTTCATTGTTGTAATTCGGCTTTTGTGTGTGAGATAAAACCCAAAGTGTTTACCTCGCCAAGTTACTGTTTCGTTTAAATTGATTAAACCTGATGTTACGCCGGCGATTGCTTTTTCTTTTGAAGGACTTGTAGATTGCTGATGAATATCAATATTTCTTGCTGCATCAAAAACGATTTGTTTTGGTGCTTTTATTTTTTTGATTATCCTTCTATTACGATAAGTAATTTCATTTTTATGGCTGTGTTTTTTACGAAAATAATCTCATGACTTGTTTTGTTTGTTTCATGACAAAGAATCTTTTTCCTGTAGCATTGTTTCTGTTAAATCAAAATGTCAGATATAGATTTGGCATAGAAAATAAGTATATGCTAGCTATAGTTCTTTTTCAGTATTTATTCCAGGATGTTTGAATCTGATTTTAAGTTTTTGTCAGAATTTAAAATACCCTAAATAAACAACAAACCAAAAAAGTGGAGCAGAGCCCACCTAAAAAAACGAACTGTTTCGCACAGAAAAAGCGAAGGCAAAACCTGAAAAGCCTTATGATTAGGGAAACAAATAAAATAATATCATGAGTCAAAGTGCAGCAGCCTCATGGGCACAGATTGATATTCTCGTCGTAATAGACACAGAATATATTAAGAAAAATTTCTCTAAGAATTCAAATCCTAATGATCCTCGGGAAATAAATCACAATAGTCAATATATGATATGTTATAGTCCAAGAGGGATTGTTTCAGGTCAAGGCACAGCAGATTTAAGTTTTAGAGCTAACGCTGGGGATTATGTGTCTTTTAGGGGGACATCAATTCAACAAAATTCTGATGATTCTGTAATTCTTTACGGAGTTAGATATTGGAGCGGAGATCGAGTATTTTATAATTGTACGACAGATATTGTTACAAGAAAAAGAGCAGTACAGCCTAATCCAGACAAGCAAGATGGTATTCCTCCGGTTTTAACTGTGCAAAATTTTACCAGTTGTAATTCTAAAATGGCCAGGGGCGGAACAGAGAATTTCTGTGTATATATTGCTGTTTATACTGTTACTGCTGATGGACAAGGGCAAGAATTATACGGATATTATTACTGGGTTCCACAAGTAGTTGTACCGGTTTAATCTTTAGTACACCTTAATTTTTATAAAATTTATTGAAAAACACGAACTAATTTTTTTTTGTTCGTTTTTTTTTATCAAAAAAACAATGAATATAATTCTGTTGATGGGATTTCCATTGATTCTAATAGAAATGACAAAATCATTATTTCAGGAATTTCTATTGACGGAGATTCGTCAGACGCGATTATTCTCAATGAAAAAGAATATTGTTTCATTTGAGCCAATATGTTTGTCTAAAAATAAGATTTTCAATAATGAAAATGAAGACAACGAACTGTCAGTTACAAACAAGAAACAAAATTTTATAGGGTTTGAGTCTGCAATCTCTGATTTTGATGGAAGTAAAATTAAAATAAGCTTCTCGCTGTATCAGTTAAATTCAGATGGTAATCAATAAGATTTGTATGGTCATTTTTGGTTTCCGCTGGAAATGAATTTTTATAATACCATTAAATAGTTTTTTTTATTATTCGGCAAAGACCTTATTTGTTTTTTCTGAAACTACTTTTAGAATCTTATTTCGTTCTAAAAGAAAATTAGTAAGATGCTTTTCTAAAAATAAAATATCAAAAAGTTCACCGAATATCCCAAACGGAGTTTCGTAGTGCAATTTATCTTTCATGATGGTAACGCCATTTTTTTCTTCAAAAAGATGTTCGTGTCTGAAAGATTTAAATTTTCCTTTTTCCATTTCATCTACAAAATAATCATGCAGCTTCATTGTTGTAATTCGGCTTTTGTGTGTGAGATAAAACCCAAAATGTTTACCTCGCCAAGTTACCGTTTCGTTTAAATTGATTAAACCTGATGTTACGCCGTCAATTGCTTTTTCTTTTGAAGGACTTGTAGATTGCTGATGAATATCAATATTTCTTGCCGCATCAAAAACGATTTGTTTTGGTGCTTTTATTTTTGTTGTGAGATTTATTGTTGTCATGATTTGGTGAGTTTAATTTTGTCAAAGTTTCAAACTTTGACAAAGTTGTTTAGCGTAATAAATTTTCAAAAGCCTCATCTATATCTCCAAACTTAAATTCAAATCCATTTTCCAAAAGTCTTTTTGGAATCACGTTTCTACTTTTCAAAACCAATTCGGTTTCTGTTCGAATGAAGAAAGATCCAATTTCAAGAAGAAAAGTATTCATCGGAATTCCAAAAGGAAAACCAACTGCTTTTCTAAGTTTCTGCATAAAATCGACATTGCGAATTGGTTCCGGAGAAACAATATTAATAATGCCTGTAATTTCTTTTTGAATAATAAGATCAATAGCATTGGCAAAATCTTCTTCATGAATCCAACTAATAAATTGATTTCCTTTTCCTTGTTTTCCGCCAAAACCAGTTTTTGCCAAAGTTTTTAACGGAATAAAAGCACCGCCATTTTTACCCAAAACAATTGAAGTTCTCAAAGCGGTTTTTAAAGTACTTGGAGTTTCGGTTTTAAAGAATGCTTTTTCCCAGGAAAGGGCAACATTTATAGAAAAGTCATTCCCGATTTCACCATCGATTTCATCCATTTGTTTATCCAGCGAAAATCTATAAATAGTAGAAGTTGATGAATTCAGCCAATGTTTAGGCGGGTTTTTGCAGTTTAAAACAGCTTTGTTTAAGATTTTGGTACTTTCAATTCGAGATAATAAAATGGCTTTTTTGTTTTCTTTGGTATAACGACAATCAACAGATTTTCCGGCAAGATTAATTAAAATCGTTGCGTTTTCGAGTTCATTTTCCCAACCCGAAAAAGTTCTGGCATTCCAGTTTACATATTTGATTCCGTCAACAGTTTGAGATTTTCCTCGGGTTAGAATTACAATTTCTTCAAATTTATCTTTGAAATGATTTACTAAAACTTGTCCTAAAAAACCTGTTCCGGCTGCGATTATGAGTTTTTTCATTTGAGTTTTTTTTAGCCACGAATTACACGAATTGCGCTAATTTTTTGAATGTGTAAAGTCGGCGTTAAATATTAATTAGTGCAATTCGTAGTAAACTTTAATTTAAGATTAAAAGTAAAGCAAGAACGCGATAAAGAATCCAAGTGTAAGATAAATAAAAAGGAAGTTTCAAAACTTTAATCCTTCTAAAATGCTCTAAAAACATTATAAAAACAGTTGCTGCAAACCAGCCAAAAATTATCATTTCAGGAAGCTGAATAAATTTACTCAGAATCAAAACTGGACTTAAAATTAAAGATCCCATCAAAGAAACGGTCATTATATTTCCTGCATAATTGATTATGGTTTGTTTATCGAATTTCAAAAGAAATAAACTTTGAAAAACAATCTGCCCAAAAGCCAGAATGATTTCTCTTGTTATATTTGATTTGGGTAAATTTGGAATCAAATTAGAATACCCAAATAAAACAAAAGTTGTCAGCGTTAAAGCAAATCCGATAAACAGAAATCTATATTTATAATTGAAATCAGGAGTACATTCTAATTTATTTTCTTCTTTTACATTTCCCGGAATAATTACTTTTCTGTTGTAAGAAACAAAAGAATACATTTTTTTCAGGATGAAATGAATAGGTTTTATAGTTGCAATTTGTTCAATTAAAGGAAAAGAAAATCCAACAACTTTTATTAAACTGTCAATTCCGTACGTAACTGTTTTTGATTTATTGTTTATCAAAGCAATTTCGTTTGGCGCGCGTTTCAAGTCTACAAAATTTTGCTCTTCGACAGATAACTGGCAGTAAGATTTTCTTCCGTTTTCATCAAGCATTCCGCTTTTTACAAATCCAGTTGTGTACAAACTGCAAAGCGGACAATCTTCATCATAAAGCAGGGTTTGGTTTTCTAACGTTTTCATGGTTTTTAGTTTTTAGCATTATAAAATTGATTAATACATTTCTTCTAAAACAAGAACGGTTTGAATTTTTCTTTTGTTTTTAACTGTAATTTTTGAACCTTTAGCTAGGAAAACTGATGTTGGTTTTTGAGTTTGAAGAAAGCCAAAATCGCTTCCGTAAGTTTTTTTAAAATCAATTTCAATATTGTGATTTAAAACTTCTAATTGTTCCCATCTTGGATGCATAACTTCATATTCAAAAGTAGTTTCTTCGTCAATTTTTGTATATCCAAAATAATGCTCAGTGATGAATTCAGCTTCAGAATCAACTTCAATTTCGGTTAGGACGTTTTTAGTTTCTAATCGAATTGTATTCCATTTTTTATCATTCTTCAATTGATAAATAAAAATATTGGTGTTTTCATTTTCAATGATTTCATGTTTCATTTTCTGAGTTTCATAATGTTCCTGATACAAAGTGTTGGCAATAAAAGTGATGGCTTTTTTAGGAACAATTTCTTTAATAAAAACCACACCGCGTTTCCATTCGCCATTTTCAAAACGTTTTACGTAAAATCTCAAATTGACTTCTTCAAAGTTTATATGAAACGGAACTTTAAGCCCTAAAATTTTTGTGTTTTTAAACATGAATCCCACTAAGCTTACATAACATTTGTTGTTCCAGATATCAATTTCAGTTCCCGCAGGAACATATTTCTCTAAAATTTTAGGATCAACTTCATAATTGAAAAGTGCTAAGTTTCTCCATTCTGCTTTTAAGAAGTTCATTTGTTTGCTTTTTATAGATTGTTTTAAACTTTTATGAAAAATAAATTTTGTCCATTTTTAAGTAGATGTTTATTTCATGATTCTTGATTGTATTCATATTCTGCAACTATTTTTTTCATTATCATATAAAAATAAATTGCAATAGACATGGGGAAAATTACCATTAAAGACCATTCGATTGCATCATTTGAAGTTTGAAAATGATATTGTTCTAAGTAAAATAAAACAAGCTCAGAAATTGCTAATGTCCAATAAATAGCTAGGTTCTTTTTAGCGTAATTTGATTTATGATACGTTTTTACTGATAAATAAATAGCTGAAATAACTTGAATAATTCCCAAAGGTATTTGGGCTAGCATTCCGAGATATATGGTTAAGAATAATACTAAAGTAGTACACAATGCTATTTTGTTGATTTGTTTAAGTTTTTTCATAGTTATTGATTGTTTTAAACTTTCAGAAAAAAATGAAAGTTTTAATTAAATTTTTTTACTTCATCATTTTTATAACTAATTTCCCTAACCAGTTTTCATTGAATTCAGTCATTTTGTCCAGCATATTATCTGCTTTTAAAACGAAATCGTATAATTTAGTAGTTTGATCTACAAAGTGTTTCTCTTCTGCAGAATCTTTTGCTTCAATTGTCGAAACTTCTTTTAAGATTTTAAGTGCAGGTTTAATTTCTCGTTTACTTCTTTCTCTGGAGATTTTTGCCGCTAATTCGTCTAAATCTTTTTCGGCAGTAAAGAATTCTTTTCTTTCTCCAGCTTTGTATTCTTTATAAACAATTCCCCAATCCATTAGAGCTCTTAGATTCATGCTGGCGTTACCGCGCGAAATCTGCAATTCTTCCATAATGTCCTCCATAGAAACAGCTTCGTTTGAGACCATTAATAAAGCGTGGATTTGTGCCATCGTTTTATTAATTCCCCATTGAGAACCTAATGCTCCCCAGGTTTGTACAAACTTATTTTTTGCTTCTTTGAATTCCATGGATCAAATGTAAGCAAAAGTTTTTAAACTTTCAAAAATAATTGAAAGTTTGTTTTTTGATTGTTTTAATTATATGATTTTTGGTGTAAGAATATTTTTATGTTGTCCTTTTAAGTATTTCATTACTAATATTTTACGCTTCGTGACATTTTTTCTATTGCAGGAATCGTTCTAAAGTAAATTTGACGCTGAAAATTAAAATAAGCTAGCTAGTCTATTTTCAAGTGGAGCAGAGGCCACTATAAAAAACGAGGCGGAATCTGAAAAGCCTTACGAGTAAGAGAACCCAAAAAACAAATTTATCATGGAAACTTTTCAAGAAATTTTAAAAGATTATGCAACTTTGAAGACAATTGGTACACCTGCAGAATATGAAGTTTATGCGGAGTATATGTCAAATATTATTAAGCAGCTTCCAAATCCGGGTAAGTTGAAATTATTAACCAATACTTCGAGCGCGCAGGCTTCTTTTTATTTTCTGGACGACGCAACTAGTGCAGTTAATTCGACTTTGTACAACAATTTATTGAACCAAAGAATTGAAGGAGAAGGAACAGCTAATGGTGTTGAGCAGGTTGGACTTACACAGGATGCATTTACTAATAGTTATCTAAGTGTTTATACTAAATTAAGATATCAATTATCTCCAAATGACAGGGCGACACAACAAAAAATTAATGCTGATGTTGCTTCTACAGTAAGAGAACTTACTCCTGTTTGGAATGCCTGGTGCCAAGCGGTTGAGCCAACGGATGTTAAAAAGCTAGACGGAGATGATACTAATATTGCTTTGATTCAAATGACCAGTACTCTAAATACAGTTTGGCTTAATCCAAAATTCAAAGATATTATACAAAACGACCCTTCTTATCCTTATACTCATTTAAACGAGTTTAATACAATTTACAATAAAATACCGGTATCAGTTTCTAAAAAAATGAGAGATTATATGATTGAGGTATTTAATAAATCTGGTGCTGCGGGAGCTATTACTGCAGATATTGCTAATGCAACGCAAACTTTAGCTGGCATTATTGATAATATTCAAAAACCAACTACGGGAAAAACTGGAAATGGCGGAATGACAATTACAGGATCAGATAAAGCAATTCCGGGATTGGTATTTGAACCAGCAAGACCAAATGCAATATTAGATGAGCTTAGAACAAATCCTCCTTCTTCAGTTTTCAGAGTTTCAAAAAGAGTTACTAAATCTACTGAAACAACATTAAACGTTCAGGCTTCTGTAAGTGGAGGTATATCTATTCCGATTTTATCATTTTTTTCTGTTGGAGCTACCGGCAGTGCTAAAACCAGTATTTTCGAAAGAGATTATTCAGGTTCAAATTTTACAGTAGATGTAGTAGTTAATAACGCTACAGTTAGTCCGCTTATGAGCAGCAGTCCACTGCTTTATAATATCTCAACAGCACAGGGATGGATGTCAACTTCTCCGGTAAAAGATGCTATTAAAAACGGATATCCTGCTCCAACAGGTATTACTGGCTATGTATTTAATAGTAGCCCGAATTTTGATTTTAAAGAAGGTGCAGATTTTGGATATATTAATTCATTGATATTTAGCCAATTTCTTGAAATAAACATTGGTTTCGATAAATGTGACAGCAAACAAGTTAAAAAGTACTTTGAAGAGCATACAGATATGGGCGTATATTTCTTAGGTATTCGTTTAGGAGGAGCAAGCCAATCTTCAAGCTATAGCTATTCTTTCAGTGATGAAACAGCTACTTCAATTAGAGTTACTATAAAACCTGCAGCTCCTGGTTATGTTCCCGGAACAGACAATATCAATCAATCATTATCTCAATTAGTTGCTGTAGGTGTAGTATATCCTTTCGCCTAATTATTGTTTTAAAATAGTTAAAGAGGGTTGTTAATCATAATGAGATGATTAATAACCCTCTTGTTATTAAACTTTGAATCTATTTTTTATAGTTGAAAATAACTTCAAATCTAATTTTAGAATTTAAATAAAAACTAATGGAAAATCTTATATCGAATATTGATGATAGAATATTGGCTGAAAATGTGCAGGATGATTCTGTCGAAAATCAGGCCTATGCTGAATATATGTCTAATATTATTCGGCAATTGCCGAATTCAGAGAAATTGCAGCTTTTAACCGGGACATCCAGCGGACAGGCTTCCTTTTATTTTATAAACAATATGGGAGAACTTAACGCTAGTTTATATAATAATTTTTTAAACCAAAGAATATCTGGCGAAGGAATTCAATATGGAGTTAGACAAGTTGGTTTAACATTAGACTCATTTATAAATAGTTATTTGAGCGTTTATCTGAAAATAAGATATCAACTATCTCCAAAAGATAAAGCTGAACAAGAAGAGATAAGCAATAAAGTCGCCTCTACAGTTACGGATTTAATCCCATTATGGAATGCTTATGTAGATGAATATCATCCGGAGAATGTCAGCAAATTAAATGAAACGAATACAAGTATTGCATTAATTCAAGTTACCGATGCTTTAAATATAGTATGGATAAATCCTGAATATATTCCAGTTTTAAAAAAAGATCCTTCATATCCTTACACTCATATCGCTGATTTCGAAAAAATTTATAGTCAAATTCCAGCGACGGTACCTAAGGAGATGAAAAATTTAATGATTAACATATATGAATTATCCGGTGCTTCGGGAGCTATTACAGCAGAGATTGCGAATGCGGTTCATACTTTAGCAATTATAATTTATAACCTTATTTATCCAAGCACTCAAAATAAAGGACTTTCGTTAACCGGGTCAGACAGTTTAATTCCGGGAATGCGGTTTGAACCGTCTAATCCTGATAATATTGTAAAGCAATTGAGTGAAGTTCCTGTTGTTTCGTACAGAAACAATAATAATGTAGAGAAATTATCTTCTGAACTCTTAAAAATAAACGTCTTCAATTCAGAAGATATTACTATTTCACCATTAAAATTTTTGTCCAATATTTTAGAAGACGGCACTATGAGCAGTGTTTTTAAAGAAACATTCTCCGGGACGTCATATGTTGTTGAAGCAATTGTAAATAATCCTGTTATTGATCCGCAGTTGATGATCACTCCAGTTCCTTTTGATATCTGGACAAATACTGGCTGGATGTTTTCTGAACCAGTAAAAAATGCTATTAAAAACGGATATCCGGCTCCATCAGATCTTACCGGATATATTTTTAATAGTCAGCCAAATTTTGATTTCACCGAAGGTGGAGATTTTGGATTCATCAATTCCATTGTATTTAGTCAATTTCTTGAGTTGTACATAACCTTTACAGATTGTAATGCGAGAAAAGTAAAAAATTATTTTGAAGAGAATAAATTTTCAAACTTTAACTTTCTTGGACGATCCGTCGGAAATCCATCAGAAGAATTGTCTTATTCGTGTGAGATCGAAAATGAAAACAGCAATACTTCAGCGACAGTAATCATCAGACCTAATCCGCCGGGATACATACCGCCAACAACCAATATAACAGATTCTTCATGTCAATTAGTTGCTGTTGAAATTGTTTATCCATTTGCATAACATTTTTTTGAAAAGCTTTAATTAATTTCAATTTTCATTACATCGACTTTTTTTAAACAGGTATTTTTACGCATCCTGTTTTCCTTATGTCATTATTTATCTGTTTCATACTCAATAATTTGTGTTTTGTGGCATTTTATCAGAAAGACCTGCTTGTTTGATATAATTTTGAAATAGAAAGTAGGCCAAGAATGTATTACCTAAGATGTTTTTGAACTATTTGATAACAATTTTATTGAGTGGAGCAGAACCCACTTAAAAAAACGAGGCGGTACCGAAAAGCCTTACGAGTAGGAAAACCTAAATCAAAAAATTATGTCAGATTTATTAACAGGTGCTTATTTAGCAAAAGGCACAATCGGAAATGTTGGAATGCCAGGTGCTCCAATCGCTTCATTCAGTTTAGTAGTTGTACCATCACAACACTCTGTGACAGGTACAGTTATAATCACTCAGGCTATAAAAGGTCCTGATAGTCATATTGTTGTTCATGTAAAAGGAAAAATATATGCAGCTGGATTGGGTAAAGTTACACAATTAGTTAGTCTTCACGGACAATATGTTCACTCTGTTCCTCCTCCGGGAATTGGTTCTTTTTTAGCAGATTTTAATGCTCACTTAGCAATCGACAATGCATGGAACGGAACTGGAGGTTTTTCATATTATCTACATAATATTGAAAATGTACCAGTAGCTGGCGCAAAAAACTTAAAAGAAGAATTAGTTTAGAAATAAAATTTTCCCAAACAAATTCAACAGGATAACAAAACTTCCTCACTCAATTTGAGTTTTGATTTAAAAGATCGCCTGGTTTTAGGCGGTCTTTTTTATTCAGGGAATCCTGATCCTGAAGAATTATTAAATCCATGAAAAAATGAAAAAAAAATACGTTGTTATTAGTCTGCTGCTTATTGTTGTAATAGCAGTTGCTTTATGGTTATTTCTCGTAAATAGAAATAATGGAGAGTACAAAAATGGTGTTGCGCCTTCGTATGCCAATGCATCAACTGAAGCCTGTAATTGTGAAACAAGTTGGTTTCCTCATGATCAAACTCCAGCGCCGGCAGAAGGTGACGGAAGTCCGTTTGATAAGGCGAGTACAACAAATTGTGATTTTCACCAATGGTCCTGGCAAAAGTTTTTGTGGGTTACAAAACCACTGCCAAGCGGAAATCCGTTCTTTTTAGATTCTCTGGATCTGGTTAGTCCGCAAATGGAAGATGTTGCGCCGCAGTTAGGCATAAAACTAACTTTGAGCTCTATTAACCAGGCTGGTCGCAGCGGAGTTTTAGTTTCTAATTCTAAATTTAATAAGGTTACAGATACAGTGTATTATTCAATTCATATTAATACGCTGCTAAAAGACAAAGCAGTTACAATGGCTTCCTTAATCAATAGTGGGAAATTACCGGTTTCTAATTTAGAAACATTTCCTGTTGGGGCTTTAGAATTAAAAGTTTCCTGGATTAATATAGATGCAATTGCCAAAGCGCAGCAACAAGATTATTTTACAACTAAGGCCGCTGTTCAAAATAGCAAAGGGCAATATGTTGAAAAAACCGTGGCCTTATTAGGTATGCACGTAGTAGGAGTTGTAAAAAATCATCCTGAATTTATCTGGGCAACTTTTGAACATAAAGATATGGCACCTGTTTATGATAAGAAAACAAACTCAGTAACGGCTGCAAACGAAATGTTGTTTTATGAAAAAGGAACTACTACAGGTTTAAAAGGTATTACATGGCCTAAAGGTGCAACTTCGCCTGTTGTTCCTAATAAAGCATTTATTTTATATGAGTATGGAGTACCAAAAGATGTAAACACAGATGCATTTACGCCAACAAGTCAGGCAGAACCTGCTAACTTTAATAATATAGACAATATTAATAAGTGTGTAGCCTCTAAGTTGAAAGATGTTTTTAGAAATTATTTTTACAATGGTTCTATCTGGTTAAATTTTGATGGAGTTTCTTCTGACGGTCAGAAAAAAGCAATTGTTACGAGAGACATTTCAAGTGCACTTCCGGATTCATTAGCTAGAGGTTCAGTTAATCTGGCAAATATTACTATGGAAACCTACACACAGACTTTCCAAAATGATATACATGATATTAATAATAGTAATTTGATCAGTTGCTTTTATTGTCATCAATCTGCAAACTTTGACAAAAAGAGACCGGGTAAATCTCCTTTGTTTTTAAGTCATTTATTTGGAGATTATTTACTGTTTACTAAACCAGCCACAGCGCTTACCGGTAAAAATGCAAATGACCTTAATAGTTCACGAGCGAAACGTATTAAAGAAATACAAGAATTGAAAGCGCAACAGCTTGAAGATTTTATTAAAGCTAAAAAGTGAAAAAAGTAAAACTGTCAGTATTCAGGAAATAATGTGAGGCGGAATCTGAAAAGCTTATGAGTAAGGACAAACAATCAAAATATATTAAATCATGTTAAATATGGAAGCATTAAATTCAACAACTAATTACAGTATTTATTTAAAAAATGAAAGCCATGAAGTGAAAGATTTCTGGTGTTTTTTAGAAAAACCAGATGGGGTGCCTAGTAGCGGAGTTTATGCAAATTCATCTACTTCTCTTGCTGTACGTCCAAATTATGGAGGAACAAATAAGTTCATTATTCCGACTCAATATTCTTTGGGAGCAGGTGCATCAAATCGTGCAGTAGGTTTAGGTGTTCAAATTGACTCAAGTATTATTATAGATGCTGAATACAAACAAAAATGGGAAGCTGAGTATGCCAGTACACCTCCCAGGCAAGGACCAAATCTGAATCTACTACAAGGTCACGAAAGTCCAAATAATACTATTGGTTTACTATCTAATTCATTTGATAGATCTAAAAATGAAAGTGGAAAGTGGTACAGTAACGCGAGCTTTGGTATTCAGACAGAAAGTGGATTTTTGGGAGTTACTTGGTCTCCATCTCCAAATGAACTATTCATAATTACTCCAAAGTTTTCATTTTATATCTCCACTGGTTCTTTTGCAAGTGATGAACTTGCTGATCTTGCAACAATTCCCAAAGACTCTGCAAAAATCGAATTAAGCAATTTTAAAAATTCAGAGGTCACTGTTACCTTAACAAGTGCAGGAAAATGGTTAGTGCAGCCGGGACGAGTATAGAAAAATTTAGAAAGGGATATATAACGTAGTCCTTTATAAATAAAATCAAAACACACTCATACATTGATTGTTGTTATGATTAAATTCATAAAAAAATCCGAAGTAAATTTTTACTTCGGATTTTTTTTATCTTTTATCGTCTTTAGAATAATTTGAAACTCCATTGATATCAATTGGATTTCCAACAAACCGAGGCTCCCGATTTCTTAAAACATCCAAAAAAGATTTAAATCTGGAACTATATTCTCTAAAACAAACATATTTATATCCAAGATATTCTCCATGATTGGCAGAATAACCAACAGATTTAATTCCGAGTTTTTGTCCGATATAAATTGCTCGGTTTAAATGATATTCCTGAGTAATTAAAGTCGCTTTTTTGATTTTAAAAATATGCTTAGCGCGATACATTGTTGAATAAGTATCGAAACCGGCATAATCAACAAAGATTTTTGTAGTGTCTACTCCGTGATTAAAACAGTAGTTTTTCATTACCGTTATTTCATCATGTTCATCACGGCCATTATCTCCTGAAAGCAGAATTTTATTGATACGTTTTGATTTGTATAACAGAATTCCGGCATCAAGTCTGTCTTTTAAATATTTGCTTGGCTGGTTCCCATTAATTCCCGCACCAAAAATAATTCCCACATCATTTTTTGGAAATCTTTTAAGGGAATAATAAATGTCTTTTTTAGTTGTTGATTTTACGTAATAATTTACAGAGACAACAGCAATCAATCCGATAATTGCAAGGAAAAGGAAAATTTTAAAATATTTTTTCAATTTATTATTTTGTAAGATTAAGATTTAAAAGTCAGTGAAGATAAATAACATTTGTTTACAGTCAAAATCAAATTAAAAAACCGAAGCATTTCTACTTCGGTTCTAAATATCTAAGAAGTCTAATAATCTAAAAATCTATAACAATCCCGCTCTCTTCAATAAAGCTTCAGGTTTTGGTTCTTGTCCTCTAAAACGTTTATATAAAATCATCGGATGTTCTGTTCCTCCTTTTGAAAGAACATTGTCTTTGAATTTTTGTGCCACTTCGTGATTGAAAATACCGTTTTCCTGAAAATATTCAAACGCATCAGCATCCAAAACTTCAGCCCATTTATAACTGTAATATCCGGAAGAATATCCACCTTGAAAAATATGCGAAAAAGCCGTACTCATTGCATTTTCTTTTACATCAGGATACAATTGCGTATCGGCAAATTGTTCCGTTTCAAAAGCTTTTAAATCCGTGATATTTGTTGGATCTTGTCCGTGCCAAGCCATATCTAAAAGTCCAAAACTCAACTGACGCAAAGTTGCCAGTCCTTCTTGAAAACTTGCACTTTCTTTGATTTTCTGCACGTATTCAATCGGAATAATTTCTCCAGTTTCGTAATGATTTGCAAACAAAGCCAACGCTTCAGGTTCGTAACACCAGTTTTCCATAATCTGACTTGGTAATTCTACAAAATCCCAAAACACAGAAGTTCCCGATAAACTTGGATAAGTTGTGTTCGCTAACATTCCGTGTAAACCGTGTCCAAATTCGTGAAATAAAGTCGTAACTTCATTAAAAGTCAATAACGACGGTTTAGTTTCTGTAGGTTTTGTAAAATTACAAACGTTCGAAATATGTGGTCTTTCGTTAACGCCATCTTTTATAGATTGTGATTTAAAAGAAGTCATCCATGCACCGTTTCTTTTTCCTTTTCTTGGGAAAAAATCAGCATAGAAAATAGAAACTAAATTGCCATCAGCATCTGTTACTTCATAAGTAGTAACTTCTTCGTGGTATTTGTCAATGTCAAAAACTTCTGTAAAGTTTAGTCCGTATAGTTTTTTAGCAACCGTAAAAGCTCCGTTTAATACTTTTTCTAATTGAAAATAAGGTTTCAGTTTTTCATCATCTAAATTAAAAAGCTGTTGTTTTAATTTTTCAGAATAATAAGCACCGTCCCATTTTTCTAGTTGTTCAATTCCGTCTAATTCTTTGGCGAAAGCCGTTAATTCAGCAAATTCTTTTTGAGCTGCCGGTTTAGCTTTTGCTAACAAATCATTTAAGAAAGAGAAAACTTTTTCCGGACTTTCGGCCATTCTTTCTTCCAATACAAAATTTGCGTGTGTTTTATAACCTAACAAATTAGCTCTCTCGAAACGTAATTTGGCAATTTTAAGAACATTTTCCTGATTGTCGAATTCGTTATTCTGAAACGCTTTTGCGCCAAAAGCAATCGCCATTTTTTTACGCAATTCGCGATTATCCGCATAAGTCAAAAACGGAACATAACTTGGATGATCTAAAGTAAAAACCCAACCTTCTTTTTCCTGACTTTTAGCTAATAATCTCGCGGCTTCGATTGTTCCTTCCGGTAAGCCCGATAAATCTTTTTCATTAGTCAAATGCAATTCGAAAGCATTCGTTTCAGCCAAAACATTTTCTCCAAACTGTAAACTCAATTTCGATAATTCTTTGTCGATTTCGCGTAATTTATCTTTTTTGTCTTCAGGTAAATTTGCTCCGTTTCTGGAAAAACTTTTGTATTTTTTATCTAAAAGAGTCGTTTGTTCCGGATTTAGATTCAGACTTTCTTTTTGCTCGTAAACCGTTTTTATTTTAGCAAATAAAGCAGCGTTTAACGTAATGTCATTTCCGAATTCAGATAATAGAGGTGAAACTTCCTGAGCAATTTTTTGCATTTCGTCACTCGTTTCAGCCGAATTCAAATTGAAGAAAACACTCGAAAGACGATCTAAAATGTCTCCCGAAAAATCCATTGCAACCACTGTGTTTTTAAAAGTTGGGGCTTCAGGATTATTTACAATAGCATCAATTTCGGCTTTAGCCAAAGCAATTCCCTCTTGAAAAGCAGGGAAATAATCTTCGATTTTAATTTGCGAAAAAGGTGCTGTGTTATGTTTGGTATTGAAATATTGTGTTAAGATGCTCATTTTTTTAGTTTTCAGTCTCAGTCTCAGTTTTTAGTAAAAATTGGGACTAAAGAGTTTATTTTTTAAGTGTTCAGTCTCAGTTTTCAATCACTTTTTGTACTGAAGACTGGGACTGAAAACTATTTTTTACTTTTTCAAACCTTCGGCAGCTTTATTAACCGCAGCTTTTAATTCTTCTTTATAAGAAATAATAGTATCCAGCACTTTTTTATCGTGACTTCCGATGATTTGTGCGGCTAGAATTCCGGCATTTTTTGCTCCGTTTAAAGCAACAGTCGCAACAGGAACTCCGCCAGGCATTTGAAGAATCGATAATACAGAGTCCCAACCATCAATAGAATTGCTTGATTTTACTGGAACTCCAATTACAGGAAGTGGTGACATTGAAGCAACCATTCCCGGTAAATGCGCCGCACCGCCTGCTCCGGCAATAATTACCGAAATACCACGAGTATGTGCATTTTTACTGAAATCGAATAATTTTTCCGGCGTTCTGTGTGCCGAAACGATATCTACTTCAGTTTCAATATTAAATTGTTTTAATATGTCGATGGCATCCTGCATGACTGGCATGTCAGAGATACTTCCCATTATAATGGCTACTTTGCTCATGTGTGGTTTTGTTTTTTTATTTGTTTCAAGTTTCAGGTTTCAGGTTTTTGTTGAGACTGAAGACTGAGACTGTTTATTTTGTTTTAGGTTTCAAGTTGTGAACTGCGACTGAAAACTGCGACTAATTACTAATAACTCTAATCGTATTCTTTACATCTTCAGCAATTCTTCTGGCTTCTGCCATATTTTCATTTACGATTGTAACGTGACCCATTTTTCTGAAAGGACGTGTTTGTTTTTTACCATAAATATGTGGTGTAACGCCATTCCAGCCTAAAATGGTTTCAATGTTTTGATAAACTACATCTCCTGAAAAACCTTCGGCACCTACTAAATTAACCATAATTCCGGCAACTTTACTATCTGTATTTCCTAACGGAAGATCTAGAATCGCGCGTAAATGATTTTCGAATTGTGAAGTATAACTTGCTTCGATAGAATAATGTCCTGAATTGTGTGGGCGAGGAGCCACTTCGTTTACCAAGATTTCATCGTCATTGGTTTGAAACATTTCAACTGCTAAAAGACCGACGTGATTAAATTTCTCGGAAACATTCAAGGCAATTGCTCTGGCTTTTTCGGCAACTTTATCATCAATTCTTGCAGGACAAATTACATATTCTACTTGATTGGCTTCGGGGTGAAACTCCATTTCGACAACCGGATATGTTTTAATTTCTCCTGATGGATTTCTGCAGACAATAACAGCCAATTCATTCTTGAACGGAATCATTGTTTCTGCAATACATTCAACATTTGGCAAAGTATCCAAATCAGAAATCTGACGAATAACTTTTACGCCATTTCCGTCATAGCCAAACTCCGTACATTTCCATACAAATGGCATCTCGACTCCGTTCGATGTGACAGAAGATTTCAATTTTTCTAAATTTTCAAATCTTTCAAATGGTGCGGTTGGAATATTATTTTCTGCGTAAAATTGCTTTTGGATTCCTTTATTCTGAATTCCTTTTAAGGTTTTTGGAGAAGGATATATTTTTAGTCCCTCATTTTCCAGCTGAGTTAATGCTTCAAGATTGACCAATTCGATTTCAAATGTCAGAACATCAACTTGTTTTCCAAAATTATAAACTGTTTCATAATCCATTAAATCGCCTTGGAAGAATTTATTGCAGGCAATTTTACTCGGAGCTTCATCACTCGGATCTAAAACATAAGTTTGTATATCAAATTTTCTGGTGTCGAATAAAAGCATTTTGCCTAATTGTCCTCCACCTAATATTCCTAATTTAAAATCAGAAGAAAAATAATTCATTGTAGTTGTGTTTTTGCAAAGATACTTTTTAATCTTTTTTTTGCCATGAATTTCATGAATTTCATGATCTATAGAATGAGATTATTTTTTTTGCCACAAATTACACGAATTCACACAAATTTTTTAAGCTTCAATTTTAAAGAAAATGTAATTCGTGGGGATTAATGTAATTCGCGGCAACCATAAAAAAAATCTTTTTAATCCTTTCAATCTGTGGCTGAAAAAATTAACCGCAAAGTTCACAAAGTTTTACGCAAAGCTCGCAATGGTTTTTAGTTGAGGCTATAAATAGCAGCAAAGATCACAAAGCGGTATGTTAAAAATTTGCAGATAAAAATTCGAGCTAATTTGTGTAATTCGCGGCAACCATTAAAAAAAATCTTTTTAATCTTTTCAATCTGTGGCTAAAAAAATTAACCGCAAAGCACACAAAGTTTTACGCAAAGCTCGCAATGGTTTTTAGTTGAGGCTATAAATAGCAGCAAAGATCACAAAGCGGTATGTTAAAATTTTGCAGATAAAAATTCGAGCTAATTTGTGTAATTCGTGGCAAACTTTAAAAAATTATTTTTCTAGTTTCTTCAAAACTTCTTTGGCAACTGCTTTATAGGCTGCCGAATGATCTGCATAATCTTTGTTTAAAATAATTTGCAATTCAGGATGAATCCAATCGTAATGATTTCCTAAAACATATAAAGTTCTTATGGAATAAGCTTTTGTGGCAACTTTTACGTCATTAATTAACCAATCAAAAGAAGCTTCTATGCAGTCCTGAAGATTGTTTTCGGAAAGTAAAATATTATTTTTGTCTTTTTTATAATGTGATTTCACCAATAATTGAATCACTTTTGCAATAGGACGAATAGAGCTTTCATCTTTTAAAATCTTCAAATTCGAACAAAAGAAATCAAGATGAGGTTGTAGCCAATTCAATTCTTCATAAGATACAAACTCTAAAATCCAGCAAGCTTTGTGATTGTTTTTGTCTGATGGAGAAAAGCAAATCGAAACCAATTCTTCGAACAATGAAGGATTTTCTAAAACATCTTGTGCGATTTTAAGACGGTTTTCTCTATAAGCTTTTAGGTAATCAAGTTTTGTTTGTAATTCCGAAGACATTTTTGTGAGTTTAATACACGTCTAAAATAAGTAATTTATCGAAACTGTTCCGTAATAATTTACAGGAAGTCCAGGGTAATAATATCGCGGAGTTGAATTTCCGACCGCAACGGCGTTGGGTAAAATCATCGAAGCATATTTTTCATCAGTAAAATTATTAATGCCAAAAGCTAATTGTGCACTTAAATTTGGAATAATCTCAAAACGATAACCTGTTTTTAAATTAAGAATTATATAAGAATCTGAATAAACAGAATTGGCATCATTTAAAGGTATTTTGTCTACGAACTGAAAATCAGAAGAAAAGTAAAGACCCAAATTCGTGTTTAAAATCAATCCCGCATTTACTTTATTTGCGGCAACGCCGGTTAATTTATTTCCAGAATAATCATTTCCGTTATCGACAAAATTTTTAAACTCATATTTTCCCAATGAAGCGCCAGCATAAGAATTTAAAGAGAAAAACCGATTAATTGACCAATTGTGTTTTGCTGAAATTTCGATTCCTTCATGAAACGTTTTGCCGGCATTTACACCTTCGTATTGATCATCGCCAATTCTTTTGGCAACCAATAAATCTTTTATTTCCATTCGGTAAACCGCAAATTCAGTATAGAGATTTTTATTGAAGAAATAGAATTTTCCGCCAACTTCAAAATTATAACCGCTTTCAGGTTTTATATTCGGATTTATGTTGCCGGAACTTGTAAGAGTTTCTTCGGTGGCGGGCAATGAAAATCCGCGACTTGCTGAAAAATATAATGTTTGTTCCTGATTTGGTTTAAAAAGAAAAGACAATTGTGGCGAAAGGATTCCGCCATAGCTGTATTTTTCGGTGGAAGTTTTTTGAGGGAGAAAGTTTGTGAGTTCAAAATGAGTTTCATTATAATTTAATCCCGCCTGAAATTCGAATTTATCAGAAAGTAAAGTTCTGATTTGCGAAAATATATTATAGAAATGTCTTTTCTGATCTGTTTCTGTCAATTGATTTCCCTGTAAACTTCCTTGACCGTTGTTAGTTTTGTATAAATTTTGAAAAGTATTTCCGTTATAATTATCATTGAAATATTCGATTCCGGCAATAAATTGATTTTCGGTTTTACTAATTTTAAACTTTCCTGAAAACTGCGTTCTTCCGCCGGTGCCAAAAGTATATTGGCGTAAAATATCAAAAGGTCTTGGTTCATTACTGTCTTTGTAATTCACAAAAACCGAAGTCGAATTGCTTAGATTATCATTAATCTTGAAATCATAAGCCAATCCTGCCAAAGTCGATTTATATTCTTTGAATCCTTTTGAGGCAACCCAAGTTGGCGCACCCAATTGCGGATTTGTGTCATAAACCTGTTTACTAATCGAACTGGGAATAAAAGCTTTCAAATAAGTATAATTTGTAAAATAAGTAAGCTTGCTGTTTTGCTTCTTAAACAATTCTCCCGCAAGCGTTATTCCTTCACGATTGTACGAACTATTTTCTCGCCATCCATCGGTTTTTAGTTTATGATAACTGATATTTAAACTCGATTTTTTTTCAGTTAGACTATAGTTTAAGCTGTTTTTTAATAATCCATAAGAACCAAAAACGCTGCTTATACTTGCGTTTTCTCCCTTTGTTTTTGAAACCTGAGGTGAAATCAAAATCGCGCCGCCCAAACCTGCACCATAAATACTCGAAAGCGGACCTTTTATAATTTCGATCTGACCAATGTTTTCGAGATCAATATCGTCAATAACAGTTTCGCTATTTCCTGAAGTCAACGGAATACTACCATAAAAGGCTCTGATTTTATTGGTTCCGTAAGGAGTTCTGGTACCAATACCACGAATTGAAATTCGGGTTGTCGTAAAATTTGAAGATTGCATAAAAACTCCGGGAATCGTATTGATTACTGTACTAATATCTGTAGCATTATTTTGCAAAAGGTCTTTTTTTGATAAAATCCCTATCGAAGCAGGAGCATTTTGTAAACTGTCGTTAATATGAAGCGAACTAATAACAACTTCTTCTAATTTTTCTGTTTGAAGAGAATCAATAGATTTGCTTTTCTGTTCTTGCGCAAAAGTGTTTTGAAAAACAATTATGACAAGAATAACAAAGCAGTATTTTTTTAGAATCATAAAAGGGTTTTGATCGGTTTTTGCAGTAAATTATTAAACACATAGAAACATAGCTTTTAGTGACGTAAAAAAAGGCATTTCATTTTGCATTAATACACATAGCTATGTGAGAAGAAATGTATTTCTTTTTTATATCCTTTTCGCAAAGTAAAAACCTATGTTTCTATGTGTTTAAATTATTCGTATACAGTTTGGAATTTGGAATTTAAATATTGGAATTTAATTTTACTTATTCGCCGTAACTTTCCAAATCGTATTTCCGCTATCATCATTAACCAGAAGCGATCCGTCTTTCATAACAGTTACCGCAACCGGACGTCCATAAACTTCAGCTTTATCTGCATTGGCAACAAAACCGGTTAAAAAATCTTCAGGTTTTCCAGAAGGTTTTCCATTCGCAAACGGAACAAAAAGAACTTTGTAACCTGATATTACTGAGCGATTCCAGGAACCATGTTGTCCTACAAAAGCTCCATTTTTATATTTCGCAGGAAAAGCATCTTTAGTATAAAAAGCCAATCCTAAAGAAGCCGTATGAGAACCAACCGGAACGTCAGGAACAATAGCTTTGGCAACTAAATCTTTACGCTCTCCTTTCATTCTTGGGTCAGGATTATTTCCAAAATAAGAATAAGGCCAGCCATAAAAACCATTCAATTTTACACTGGTAATATAATCCGGAACCAAATCGTCGCCCAATTCATCACGCTCATTAACGGCTGTCCATAATTCCTTATTCACAGGATTCCAATCCATTCCCATCGGATTTCTAAGTCCGTCTGCATAAATTTTTTCGCCCGTTCCATCAGGATTAATTTCTAAAATTGCTGCACGGCGAATTTCTTTATCCATTCCGTTTTCTCCAACATTACTTCCGGAACCAACAGCGATATAAATTTTTGTCTCCTCAGGATTTGAAATTATATTTCTGGTCCAGTGATTATTGTATCCTCCGGCAGGAAGTTCGACAATTTTCACTCCTTGTGTTTCTAATTTTAAAGGAGCATTTTTATAAGGATAGCGATATAATCCGTCAGTATTTGCAACATAAAAAAAGTCTTTTAAAATTAGCATTCCAAAAGGTCTGTTCAGGCCTGTTAAAAAAACTTCGCGAGTTTCAAATTTCCCGTCTTTATCCTTGTCACGAAGAATTATAATTTGATTTTTACTTGTTCTTGTTCCGCTTTCAACAACAAAAATATCATTGTTAGGACTAATATAACTCCAACGGGGATTTTCAAAACCATCGGCAAATTTTGTAACCGTAAAACCTTCAGGTGCTTTTGGTGTTTTGCCTTCGGGCCAGCCAAGAACTTTACTGTCCTTTGTTTTTGATTCGGTGGCGTATGGTGCAGGCAAAGTAAGGTCGCCAATAGCAGTTTTTACAACTGTCGAAGGTTGTTTAGAGAGCGCTATTTTTTCTTCTTTCGATTGTCCATTGCAGGCTGTCAGTACAACAAGAAAGGATATAGATAATATTTGCGAAATATTTTTCATAGTGGTTTGGGGTTAAAAGTTTAAAGGACAACAATTTAATGAAATATTAAATATTTCAAAGGAAATAAATGTAAATCTTTGGCCATATTTAACAATCTTAAAAAAATATGTTCGCGACATATTTTGATACTTACAGTTTGGTTGTAATTCTGTATCTTTGCGCATTATTTTAAACATAAAAATAATGATACAACTTCACGATAAACAATTTGTTCCGTTTATTTCGGCTAAAGAAATTGATTTTGCTTTGACCAAAATAGTAGCACAAGTAGAAGATGATTTTGGAGATGATACGCCAATTTTTATTGGTGTTTTGAATGGCGCATTTATGGTTGTTGCCGATTTTTTAAAGAAATACAAACACCATTGTGAGGTTTCATTTATCAAAATGTCATCTTACGAAGGAACTGAAACCACCAATACCGTAAAAGAATTAATTGGAATCAATCAGGATTTATCCGGCAGATCCGTTATTCTTATCGAAGACATTGTCGATACCGGAAATACGGTCGAAGAACTAAAGCGCATGTTTAAACAACAAAATGTAAAACATTTTAAAATTGCCACTTTGTTCTTTAAACCGGAAGCCTATAAAAAGGACATTAAAATAGATTATATCGGAATCAGAATTCCAAATAAATTCATCGTTGGCTACGGATTAGACTACAATGGTTTAGGAAGAAATCTTGCTGAGGTCTATAAATTAGCCGAATAATTAAAAACACACACAACTATATATTCATTTAAAACTTCTTATAAAAAACAGAAGTAACAACACTCACTCATATTATGATTAATATTGTTTTATTTGGAAAACCAGGAGCAGGAAAAGGAACTCAGGCTGAATTTTTAAAAGAAAAATACAAATTAACACACCTTTCAACTGGAGATATTTTTCGTTACAATTTAAAAAATGACACAGATTTAGGTAAAAAAGCAAGAGTTTTTATGGACAATGGAGAACTTGTTCCTTGCGAAGTTACAACTGCAATGTTAATTGACGAAGTAAACAAACATCCTGATACCAATGGTTTTTTATTCGATGGTTATCCAAGAACTTTAGATCAGGCGCAAGCTTTAGATAAATTTTTACCAACTATTGGGTCAAGCGTTACAGCAACAATTGCATTAGAGGCCGATGATGAAATTCTGGTAGCACGTTTATTAGAAAGAGGAAAAACAAGTGGAAGAGTTGATGATCAGGACGAAGAAAAAATTCGCGTAAGATATCAGGAATACAACGAAAAAACAGCTCCATTAATTGGATATTATAAAGAACAAGATAAGTTTCATGCTGTAAACGGTATCGGAACTATCGACGAAATTACACAACGATTAACGTCAGTTATAGATAATTTGTAGAAGCTATTCCAGCTGTACGTTACAAGTCCTCGCTAAAAAATCTATTTTTCTATACCATAAAACGAGCTTCCGCTGGTCGCTGTTTTCGGGCAAGAAAAATTAGTTTTTTTAGCTGCGGGCTTTTCACTTCCATCTGGGCTATGAAATACTGAAGTTGCAAATTACAATAACAAACTATTAAATAACGAATAACCCTCAAATTGGAAATACTAATAATATTTTTTCTAATACTATTAAACGGCGTTTTCTCTATGTCTGAAATTGCACTTATTTCAGCAAGAAAAAATAGACTCGAAACAGCCGCAAAAAAAGGAAATAAAAGTGCTAAGATTGCGCTCGATTTAGCCAATTCGCCAAACAAGTTTTTGTCTACAGTACAAATCGGAATTACCTTAATCGGAATTTTGACAGGTATCTATAGTGGTGATAAAATCACGATGGATGTAGAAGCATTTGTAATCGGATTTGCAGTTTTAAAACCATACGCACATTCAGTTGCAGTTGGGATTGTCGTGGTAATTTTAACCTTTTTCTCTTTAGTTTTAGGAGAATTATTGCCAAAACGAATCGGTTTAAATTATCCTGAATCGATTGCAAAAATGGTAGCATTGCCAATGAAAATGGTTTCGATTAGTACAGCACCGTTTATTTGGCTGCTAACCTCTTCAACAGATTTCTTGTTGAATGTTTTGCAAATAAAACCAACAGCAGACGGCAAAGTAACCGAAGAAGAAATTAAAGCGATCATTAAAGAAGGAACCGAAGGAGGAGAAGTTCAGGAGATCGAGCAAGATATCGTAGAACGGGTTTTTCATATTGGCGACAGAAAAGTAAATTCGTTAATGACGCACCGTAAATCTGTAGATATGTTGCCTTTTAATGCTGACAAAGCAAAAATAAAGGAATTAGTGCTACAGGATTTACACACCGTTTATCCGGTTTACAGAGACAATTACGATGACATCGTTGGAATCGTAACCTTAAAAAATATATTTGCCAACATCGAAAGCGATCATTTCGATTTAGGAGCAACAATGATAGACGCTCCTTATTTAATGGAGCAAACAACAGCTTACAAAGCGTTGGAAAATTTTAAAAAAACAGGCGTACATTACGCTTTAGTTTCTGATGAATATGGTGTTTTTCAAGGAATAATTACCTTAAACGACATTCTCGAAGCTTTAGTTGGAGATGCATCTGATTTTTATAAAGACGAATTCCAATTAATCGAACGAGAAGATGGTTCATGGTTGGTAGACGGACATTATTCTTTACACGATTTCCTAACTTATTTTGAGTTAGACGAATTGACAAACGATTACGAAGTAAACACCGTAAGCGGAATGATTATGACAGAGCTTTCGCATATTCCAAAAGAAGGTGAAAAATTAATCTGGCAAAAGTTTGTACTGGAAGTCATCGATATGGATGGTGTAAAGATTGATAAAGTGTTAGTAAAAGCACTAAAAGAGTAAAGAGAATTTGTTTCACGTTTAAAGTTTCAAGTTTGAGGTTGGCATAACGCAATGAACCCGAAACTTGAAACCTGAAACCTGAAACTATATATAAACAAGGAAAAATGACAGAAGGAAATTTTGTAGATTATGTTAAGATATATGTTTCATCCGGAAAAGGAGGAAAAGGATCTACACATTTACATAGAGAGAAATTTATTGAAAAAGGAGGCCCGGACGGAGGTGATGGTGGTCGAGGTGGACACGTGTATTTAGTTGGAAATAAAGGACTTTGGACACTGTTTCATTTAAAATTTGCCCGACACATTAAAGCTGGTCACGGTGGAGATGGAGGAGGAGACCGTAGTACAGGTGCTGACGGAGAAGATAAATTTATCGAAGTGCCTTTAGGAACTGTTGTAAAAGACAAAGAAACCGGAGAAACCTTATTCGAAATTACCGAGGATGGTGAAAAGAGAATTCTTTCTAAAGGAGGAAAAGGAGGTTTAGGAAACTGGCATTTTAGAAGTTCTACAAATCAAACACCACGTTATGCACAACCAGGTTTACCGGGAGTAGAGATGGACGTGATTCTGGAACTTAAAGTTTTGGCAGACGTAGGATTAGTAGGTTTTCCTAATGCAGGAAAATCAACTTTGCTGTCTGTTTTGACTTCTGCAAAACCAAAAATTGCCGATTATCCTTTTACAACCCTAAAACCAAACTTAGGAATTGTTGCTTACAGAGATTATCAATCGTTTGTAATTGCTGATATTCCTGGAATTATTGAAGGTGCTGCGGAAGGAAAGGGTTTAGGACATTATTTCCTGCGTCATATTGAGCGTAACTCAACATTACTGTTTTTAGTTCCGGTTGATACACCAGACATTAAAGCGGAATATGATATTTTGGTTAATGAGTTAACCAAATACAATCCTGAAATGCTGGATAAAGAGCGTCTTTTGGTAATCTCAAAATGCGATATGCTGGATGACGAACTTAAAGCTGAATTGAAGGTAGAACTTGATGTTGCTTTCAAAGATATTCCTTATATGTTTATTTCTTCTGTTGCTCAACAAGGTTTGACTGACTTAAAAGATAAACTTTGGAAAATGCTTAACGAATAAACAAGACGTTTTAAAAATAGAAAACCCGACAAATCAAATTGTCGGGTTTTTTGTTTTTAAACGAAAAGAACAAATTATTTCAGATGACTTTAGTTTTAATCAAAAAACTAAAGTCCGAAATTTTTAGAGATTCCAATATTGAATGTTTTTCCAAAATCAAAACCAACACGTTCTTGTCTCGGATCATTTTTACCATCAAGATTGTCATAATTAATTCCTCCGATAGAAAAGTTTAAACCAAAGCCTCTTTTCATATTAATAAATAATGCAGGAGTAAGACTTACATACATTCCTTTTGCATTATTTAAAGAAGTGCTCTGGTAACCAGCTCCTAAATCTGTGTAAAATGCAAATGTTTCAGAAATTGGCATAGAATAACGTACAAAAGCACCAATTCTAGAAGCCTCGGTTTTATCAAAACCTGCAACTTTTAAGTTAGCAATAGAACCTTCTATACCAGCAGTCCAGTTGTCAGTAAATTGATACCCTATTTTTGGAGAAAATTCAAAACTAGTTGATTTAGCATCTCCAATTTTTTCTGAGGTAAATCCAACATTTCCACCTAATAATATTGAACCTTTTTGAGCATTTGTGATTGTTACAACTAATAGCACAACAGCTAATAATAATTTCTTCATTTTATTTTAATTAAATATTTTGGGCAAACTTATGGAATAAAATTATGTAAGAAATAGTTTATTTTATATTTTTATTAATGAAGGTAAATTTTTACAATTTAGTTATTGTATTAATGAGTTTTAACTGTTTTTAGTTTAAATTTTAAGAGTTTCCCATAACAAGAATCAGAAGAAAAGATCATATTTTACTCTTTTTGGAATTATGAATTTCGTAAAATTGTCTTAAAATGTACTCTGTATCTTTTGGTTTTGATGATATGCACTATTTTTTGTTGCGAAAATGAGTTATATTCGCATTACTTAAACAAAATAACATGAAAAAAATAGTTTTATTCTTGACCATGTGCTTAATGGCTTTTCCGGTAAAAGCTGATGAGGGAATGTGGTTCTTGATGTTTATCGAAAGATTAAACCATAGAGATATGGAAAAAATGGGCTTGCAATTAACAGCCGAAGAAATTTACAGTATTAATCACCATAGTTTGAAAGATGCTGTTGTACAGTTCAACGGAGGATGTACTGCTGAAATCGTTTCTAAAAATGGATTGGTTTTGACAAATCACCACTGCGGGTATAATGCAATCGCAGAACTTTCGACAGCTGAACAAAATTATTTGAAAGATGGTTTTTGGGCAAAAGAAAGAAGTGCCGAAATGAAACCAAAATCTTTATACGTTCGTTTCTTTGTTCGTATGGATGATGTTTCTAAAAGAATTTTATCAAAAGTAAATGATAAAATGACAGAAACTGAAAGAAATAAAGTGATTCAGCAAGAAATTGCTTTGATCGAAAAAGAGAACAATGAAGGTGGAAAATACACCGTTTCAGTTCGTCCTTTCTTTCAGGGAAATGAATATTACTATTTCGTTTACCAGGATTATACAGACGTTCGTTTAGTAGGAACGCCTCCGGAAAGTGTTGGTAAATTTGGTGGAGATACTGATAACTGGGAGTGGCCTCGTCAAACAGGAGATTTCTCTATGTTTAGAATTTATGCTGATAAAGACGGAAATCCTGCAGCTTATTCTAAAGACAATGTGCCTTTACAACCTAAACATTACTTACCAATAAGTCTTAAAGGTGTAAAAGAGAATGATTTTGCTATGATTTTAGGATATCCTGGAAGAACAAATCGTTGGATGCCAGCTGGCGGAATTGAGCAAAACGTTAAGTTTGCTTATCCTGCTTGGGTTGAAGGTGCTAAAACCGGAATGGATCAAATGAAAAAGTATATGGATAAAGATGCAACAGTTCGTTTGCAATATGCATCTAAATATGCTTCGACAGCAAATTACTGGAAAAACCGTCAAGGTATGATCGATGCTTTAACAAAGGCAGGAACTGCGGCTACTAAAAGTGAACAAGAAGATAAGTTCTACGAATGGGCAGCTAAACCGGCTAATAAAGAAAAGTACGAAAATGTAATTCCAACTATTAATGATTATTATAGACAAACGAATTTAAAAGCGACTCACGATAATTACTTATCACAGCTTTTACGTACTTCAAACTATGCAACGGGACCAGCAAATTTAGGAAATGCACTGATTGCTTACTATAACGAGAATGATGCTAAAAAAGCAGAAATGTTACCTAAGATTAATACAATGATCGATAACATTTATGGCGAATTTTATGCACCGCTTGAAAAAGATGTGTTAACAGCTCAATTGAATTTATATGCTTCTAAAGCTGCTGAATATGGACTTGCTCCGGAAATTGCAAAAATGAAAGCAGCAAATAATGGTGACTTTACTGCAGATGTAACCAAAGCAACTGAAATTAGTTATTTTACTACTAAGGAAAAAGTATTGGCATTTATGGCTGATCCAAAACCATTAGCAATTGTACACGATCCTTTGTACATTATCTCTAATGATTTGATGACAAAATACCGTGCTAAAACAGACGATCAGGCAAAAGCTGATGATGGTTTTGCAATTGCTTACCGCAAACTGGTAGAAGGTTTAAGAGAATCAAAATTAAATGCAATTCAATATCCGGATGCTAACTCAACTTTGAGACTGACTTACGGAAAAGTTCGTGCTTTACCAGCTGATCCTCGTAATGATGCTAAAATTAATAACTATACTACAATGGAAAGTATGGTGAAAAAATACAAAGCAGGAGATCAGGAATTTGATTTGCCAAAACGTTTATTAGAATTAAACAAAGCAAAAGACTTTGGTCAATATGCAGATAAAGCAGGTTACATGCCAGTAAACTTCTTGACTGATAATGATATTACAGGAGGAAATTCAGGTTCACCAGTTTTGAACGGAAAAGGTGAATTAATTGGAATTGCTTTTGACGGAAACATCGAAGCTATGGCTGGAGATGTTATTTTTGACTCTAAATTACAAAGAACAATCAACGTAGATATTCGTTATGTACTTTGGATTATTGACAAATACGCCGGAGCAAAAAATATTGTTGACGAAATGACGATTATCAAATAATCCCAATTTGTTTATAAAAGTAAACCCGACAGATTTAAAATCTGTCGGGTTTTTTTATGATATTTTTTTTCGCCACGAATTCACGAATTTTTTATATCAATTCGTGAATTCGTGGCTGATTTATACAGTAAACCCGACAGGTTTTTAAAACCTGTCGGGTTTGTCATTTCAATTAATTAACCTTTACACGAATCCCTTTAGTATGACTTGAAAATTCAGGTGCGTACATACTTTCAATTGTTGTGATTCCGTTAGAGAATTCCCCGCTGTTGTTTACCCGAATATCATATTCAATTACATATGTTCCTTTGTTGATGTGATCAAAAAAGAAATGAGTTGCAGCATCTTTCGTACTCATATAATATCCTAAGCGATCTTTGTACTGATATTCTGAAAGAACGTTTACAGGTTCAAAACAAGAAGCTCTCATATCTTTCAAATGAACAAATTCCATATCTTCTTTTGCAGTAATAGTTAATATTACAGTAATAAGATCACCAATTTTATATGGACTTTTTAGGTTAATGTTTTGAGCTTGACTACTAGAAAATGATCTTCCTTTTACAAATATTTTTTTCGAAACAGATAAAACCGCTCCTGAATTTGTTTTGATTTTATCCAAATCTTCAAAATACTGCCAGTAAACACCTCCAAAACCGGGAACTTTAGATTTGTTTTGAATGTTTATCGAAGCCATTTCTTTTTTAACTTCATTGGCTTTCCAGTTGAGTTTCAAATAGCCGGTTTCAGCTTCTTTTTCGTTTTCGGCTAATTTCTTAGTTAGAATTTTTTCATCTCCAATTTTAATAACCGTATTGTCTTTTACAGACAGCCAATCGTTTCCTTGCATTAATAAAGCATAAATAGCTTCGGTAGTAGATTTTGTTGTTGGCCAGTTTTTAGTCTGTTTGTTTTTTAATAACCAAACTTTCATCGCATCTACAGATTTGGTATCGTGATTTACTTCGGCGAAAGCCTCAATCAATAAAGCCTGAGTTTCTATAGGCGCCTGATACCAATACCAACCAGCTTTATTCGAGATCCAGTACATTCCCCAATCTTCATTATTCGAAGCCGTTTCTTTTAGACTTTCAATGATTTTTTTAGACGTTTCTTTTTCTCCAAAACGATTTAAAGTTAACGCTGCCAATCCTTTTTCGTAAAGTGAATAAGAAAGCCAATCTTTCTTAGCAGTTTCCAAGTATAATTTGGTCGCTTTTTTCAAAGTATCTGAAAGCGGATATTTGTCTAAATAGAAACTTCTGGTGTACAAATAATGCAAATCAGAATAAGGATTAATCCAGATTAGTTTTTCTGTGGCTTTTAGATTTTTTGTCTGACTTTTAAAATATTCTAAAAATTTATTATCCAGAAACGGAATTCCGGTTTTGGCAATGGCATCAATTTTTGTGTTCGTTTCTTCTGTTTTATTCAGTTTAGATAAATGACCTAAGCCGGCCAGAATATGTCTTGTAATGTATTCGCTTTCGTCACTTCCGTCAAACCATGAAAATCCTCCTGAAGGTTTTTGCTTTTGCTTTAATTTATCGAAAGTGGCTTCTTGAGAAGTTTTCATTTTTTCTAAATCAAATAAAAGAGCCAGATTCTTTTTCTTTTCGTCTTCACTTTGAGCATCATTTAGCCAAGGAGTTTCTGCCAGAATAATTGATTTTAATTCTTCGTTTTCTTCCAGTTTAGAATTCAATTTTCCGTTTTTTCTCCAATCTTCAAAAACAGCTGCAATCTTCGGATTACTCGAAATGATTTCTGAAGCCAAAGCATTGGCATAAAAACGGGCAAAAGTTTGTTCAGCACATTCGTGTTCATATTCCATTAGATATGGCAAAGACTGAATCGCAATCCACGAAGGATTTGAAGTATATTCTAACGTAAGCTGATGATTTTTTAAAGTTGTAGAATTATTGTTTTTTAAATTCTCAAACGTATATTCTTTTGTAGAATTCTCACGAACCCAAATTGGAATACTTTCCGTAACCAACATATTGTTAGTCAAAACAGGAAGAATGTTTTCTTCACCATCAGAGAAATCACCTGATTTAGCTAAAATTTTATATTGAACACCTTGCAAGCCTTCCGGAATAGAAATGGTCCAACTTGCCGTTGTATTCCCGAAAGCGCCAACGGTAAAGTTTCTAACATTTTTTGCATTCAGCATTTTTGCATCAATTGGCTGCATGGTTGTAGCATCAAAAAACTGTAAAATAGCGATTCCTGTTTTGGCTTTATCTGTAATATTCGAAATTTTAGCAGAAATTACAATCGTATCTTTCTCTCTGAAAAAACGTGGGAAATTAGGCAAAAGCATTAACTCTTTTTGCGTCACAACACTTTTCTCTAAATAACCGGAAACAGCATCTTTATTATGTGCAAACAAACGAAGTTTCCAAGCCGTTAAAGCTTCCGGAGAAGTAAAATTGAAACTTACTTTTCCTGTAGAATCTGTTCTTAAATTTGGCAAAAAGAAAGCGGTTTCAGATAAATTTTTTCTTGCTTTTACTTGCGTTAGTGCTTCTAAGGCTTTTTTTGTTGTGATGATTATTGCACCGTTTGCACCTTTGCTTCCGTAAAGAGTTGTGGCTTTGTCTGGAGTTAAAAAATCAATATCGAGAAGATTTTTAGGATCTATTTTTTTGAAATTCTCTTCTGATGAAATTTCTCCGTCAATTATATATAAAGTTGTAGCTTTAATAACCATAGACGTTGAACCACTTGTGATTTTTTGACCGGGAATAAACTTTACTTTATTCGTTTGGAAGTAATATTCAGAATCCTCGGTCGTTTCCTTTGCAGACGCTACGACAGGCTTTACAAAATGGACTTTATCTACTGTCATGTCTACAGCAGCAGTATTGTAAACCTGATTATCTTCTTCAACAACAGCTGCTGTTGCGTAACCAGTAGATAAGCGAACAGCTGCTACAGCATCTGGATCTCCTTTTATCGTTTCACTACCTACTTTTTTGTCTTTAATTTCGGCGATAGAGTAGACTAGAGAATCACCATATCGACTATTGTTTATGTCAAATCCAAACCAGTTTAATTGTGTTTCTTCTTTAAAGAATTTGTCAATAGATTGAAATGTATTCAGGTTTTCTAAAGTAGAATATGTTTTTTCAAAGCCTAAATCAGTTTTAAAATTAGCTCTATTGTATCCATAATTACTTATATTTAAGAGATTCCAATCTTTTTTTGTAAACTGATCTAGAGAGCTGTCATACATAGAAGCTAATACTTCGGCTTGATTCTTGGCATTTAGTGATTTTAGTTTAAACGACCACTTTTCATTACTTCCGGGTTCGATTTTGTTTCTAAAACTTTCAACAATTAATTCTAGTTTAGATTCTTCTGTTTTTAGCGTTACGTCGATTTCATTATTAAAAACGTCATTTTCAAAAACGCTTTCAAAACCTAAACGCACTGATTTTTCGAATTCTGTTTTTAGCGGAATTTTGATTGTGATCTCATTATTTTGCAGATGCGAAGTACTTTCAAAATAAATTTGATTTTGATAATTTCCGCTTGTACTGATATAAAGATCAGGAATTACAGAAGAAAGTTTAACTTCGATGAAGCCATCTTTTTTAGGATCACTATTAATTTGTTCTGCTGTAAATAATTTACTTGGATTGAATTTGTCTTTGCTTTGTTTGATTTCAAATGCCGAAATCGATTCTATGGGATTATTAAAAGTGTCTTTTGCAGAAAAAACAATTTTATAATTTCCGGATTTATAATTTGAAATAAAATCAAGCACTATTTTTTTGTCTTTTTGTGTGTCTATTTTCTTTGAAAATAATAAAACATCATTTGACTTATCAGTTTTAATTTCACGAATTTCATAGGGAAACAATCTCTCAAAATCTGATGCCGAAATGGTTTCGATTTCTGGTTTTGACCAAACTTGTTCTTTGAATTTATTAGAAAATGGACTTACGAAATACAATTTAATTTCTCCTTTAGCTGCTAAAAATTCCCCGTTTAAATTTGTGCTCGAAAGCGTGATTTCATTTTTGTCTTTGGTTTCAATACGATTTGGAATATTTGCATTGATGATCAAATCGTGGTAACCGACTTTTATAATCGTTTCTGATGTGTGAGTTTCACCATTAATATCAGTAACATCAGCCGTTATTCTGTAATTAAAAACGGGTAATTGTTCTTTTACGGCATTTTTAGATGGTTGAGCAATAAACTCTATTACAAATTTTCCTGAAGCATCTGTTTTAGTTTCGCCTGTTGCTATAGTTTCATTTTGTTCCTCTCCAAAATAATTTCTAAAATAACTTATGAATCTATTTACTTTATAAGTCACTTTTGCATCAGAAATGTTGCTTCCGGCAAAAGCTTTTGCAGTTCCATTTACTTTAATCGACTGATTAACCTGAAAGCTTTCTTTTTTAGGATCAAAATCTACTTTAAATTTTGGGCGTTTATATTCTTCGACTTTAAAATTAGTTCCTGAACCTTCAAGTTTCACGTTTTCCCAAAATGATGCATTTGGTTTGTTGCTTAAAGTAAGATCTTCTTTTGTATAATTTTCAGGCATTTCTGCATAAATGTTGAAGTTGCCGGTTAAGCTATTTTTTGGTAAAATGAATTCGCCAAAAAACGAACCAAATTCATTGGTAGTAACTTCAAATTCTTTAAAGATTTGATAATTGGCATCTTTAACTCTTATTTTAAAAGTAGTGTTCGCAACAATGCTTGTTTTGTTTTTTTGCTTTTGTATTGCAATTCCTTTATAATAAACAGTTTGTCCCGGACGATAAATAGCGCGATCTAAATAAAATTCGACTTTACCATTTAAAGTTTTGTCTTCGTTTTCAATATATTTCTGAGTGTTTCGAATGTAATTTTTATTTGGCAAAATAGTATCATTTCCAAATGCAAATTCAATAAGCTCATTATAATCGTAGTTGTTAGATCCGGTATAAGAAGCTAATCCGTTTGCATCTGTTTTAAGCGTATAACGAGATGATTTTATAGTTACATTTTCAAGCGGTTTTCCTGTTTTTCGATCCAGAACCTGAAAGTTTTCTTTGTCGCTTTCTTGAGATGCCAGAATACTCAGGTTTGAAACTGTAATTGTTTCATAAGCAGAAGCTTTTTTATCTTTTAAATCAGATTCACTTTCAAAATAAACTAAATAACTTCCGGTTTCTAACTGCGGTAAAAGAACTTCAGTAGTGTATGAAAAATAATCATTTTTGTTTTGTAGTAAATAATCTTTAGATGCAATTTTATTTTGGTTTTTTATTATTATCGCAGTTAAGCTGTCTTTTTTAGATTCTGGGACTATATCTGTAAGACCTTTGAATGTTTTTTGATCTATTTTGTAGAAGGATATTTTTAAGTCATTAATGTTTTTGGAACTAATAAAAGCTCTCGTGTTTTCATTGTTATAAATGTATTTCTGAAGCTGAACTGTCAAGGATTTTGAGGTAATATATTGTTTTTGTTGTAAAGCAACTTGCGCTGCATTACTTTGATTATTAATTTTTATTACATCGTTATATAGTTTTAGTGCTTCGATATTATAATCCGGATGTAATTCTTTTGAAGCCTGATCAGTTAAGATTTCAGCCTTTTTTATTAGAATTTTTTGAGTAAGAATTGGTTCATTAGAATGTTGTTGAAGTTCATTTAGATACTTTGTTAAATCGTTATCAGGTTCTGACAAAAATTCACTGCAGAATATAATACGGTTAAATTGATTTTCGGCAGATGGATTGCTTATCTCTAATTTTTGATATAAAGAGAGCACTTTTCTAAGACTTTCGTCTTTTATAGTATTCAAATCTAGTTTTAGAAAAACGTCTGAATTGCCTAAAAGTTCATTTTTATGTAGTGCAATTTCACTATTTTCAATTTCCCATCGTTCTATTTTTTGAGTAAAAAACTGGATGTTTTCTTTAAGAAGGTAATCATATAAGTTTTCTGTCTTTAATTTTTCGATAGTCAAAAAATCAAAAAGCGCTTGATAATTTGTTAAAGGTGTTGCTTTTAGAATTGCTTCGTTTTCTAATGTTTTTTCAAAAATAGCTATAACTTCTTTTTCAGATGTGAAATCAATATTTGAGTCGCCTGTTTTCGGAATTGCTATACCGTCAACTCTGGAAGTATCTATTGTTGCGGCAGCTGAATCTATTAATGCCGAAGCTTCATCTACAACAGCAACGGCACTATCAACGACAGCAACTGCGTAGTCGTAATTAGAATAATTATTGAGGCATTTCGCATAAACCAAATTCAAAATCGCTTTTGACGGAATCGAAACCCGATTAATATCGGTTTTAAGATTGTTTAAAATTTTAGTTTTCGCATTTTCATCAACAACCTGAAGATATTTAGATTGATAAAAGAAACATTTTATCATTTGAACTTCATCTTTTCCAGATACAGCTTTCTTGTAGATCTGATCAACAATTTTGCTGGCTGATTTTATTTTACCTTCATTTTCGTAAGAGGCAACTTTTGTCCATTTTTTATCATTTTGTTGTGCGAATAAAGCTGTTGTGAACAATAAGAAAACAAATAAGATATTTTTCATAAGTCAGTTTTGGTATATAGATATCGGTTTTGGATTAAAGGTTGGGAAGATGATAAAATAAATTTCGTACAAATTACTAATTTATCTATAAAAGCAAATGATACATTTTATATTTCCTTATTTTTGGAACATGAAAAAGCTACTACTTTTTTTTTTATTGTTGCCCATTTTAGGATGGTCACAAACGAATTTTGAAAAAGGTGAAAAGTTATTTCTAGCGAAAAAATATGAAGAAGCACAAATTGTTTTTGAAGCCATTTTAAAAACAAAACCATCCGATATCAAAACTCTAGAATATTTAGGAGAGATTGAAGCGCATCAAAAATCATGGGTTAAAGGAGCTGAATATTTCAAGAAATTGAAAGAGTTAAAACCTACCGAAGCCGATTATTTTTTTAAATATGGAGGCTGTTTGGCTATGAGAGCAATGGAAGTGAATAAAATAAGGGCTTTTACGATGGTGGATGACATGAAGGAAGCATTTGAAAAAGCAATTGTTTTGAATCCAAAACACGTTCAGGCGAGATGGGCTTTGATCGAAATATACCTGCAATTACCAGGGATTTTAGGAGGAAGCGAGTCAAAAGCAATTTCGTATTCGAATGAATTATTACAGTTTTCGCCTGTAGATGGTTATTTGTCGAGAGGAAGAATCGACGAATATTTTAAAAGATACACATCAGCAGAAAAAAATTATATGAAAGCAAATGAAATTGGTAAATCAAAAGTCACATTTCAAAAATTATATAATTTATATTTGAATAAATTAAAAGACCCTAAAAAGGCACAAGAATTGAAAAGAAAATTTGAGGCGTAAATAGTTAAGTCTCAAAAATTAAATTCCAAATAACAATTGGAATTTGGAATTAAAAAATTGGAATTTAAATGAAAACACATTTCATCGCCATTGGCGGAAGTGCGATGCACAACCTTGCACTAGCATTGCATAACAAAGGATATCAGGTTACAGGAAGTGATGATGCTATTTTTGAACCATCAAAATCAAGATTAGAAAAAAAGGGAATTTTACCTGCAGAGTTAGGTTGGTTTCCTGAAAAAATTACTGCTGATATTGATGCGATAATTTTAGGAATGCACGCTAAAGCTGATAATCCGGAGTTGTTAAAAGCACAGGAATTGGGATTGAAAATTTATTCGTATCCTGAATTTTTATACGAACAATCTAAAAATAAAACGCGTGTTGTAATTGGAGGTTCTCACGGAAAAACTACAATTACTTCGATGATTTTGCACGTAATGCATTATCATAATATCGAAGTTGATTATATGGTTGGAGCACAATTAGAAGGTTTTGATACTATGGTGCATCTTACTGAAGAGAATGATTTTATGGTTCTGGAAGGTGATGAATATTTGTCTTCTCCAATAGACAGACGTCCAAAGTTTCATTTGTATCAACCTAATATTGCTTTGATTTCTGGAATTGCGTGGGATCATATTAATGTTTTTCCAACGTATGAAAACTATGTCGAGCAATTCGAAATTTTTATTGGAAAAATTACAAATGGAGGAATCTTAGTTTATAATGAAAATGATCCGGAAGTAAAACGTGTTGCTGAAGCTGCTACAAACCCAATTCGTAAGTTGGCATATTCTACTCCAAAATATAGCGTAAGCGATGGCGTTACATTATTAGAAACTCCGGAAGGCGATATGCCAATCGAAGTTTTTGGAGCGCATAATTTGAATAATTTGGCTGGAGCCAAATGGATTTGCCAAAATATGGGTGTTGACGAAGCTGATTTTTATGAAGCAATCGCCAGTTTTAAAGGTGCGTCTAAACGACTTGAAAAAATTGCTGAAGGAAAAGGAAAAGTTGCCTATAAAGATTTTGCGCATTCGCCAAGTAAAGTGGCTGCAACGACAAAAGCAGTAAAAGAACAATACCCAAACAGAACTTTGGTAGCTTGTCTGGAATTGCATACTTATAGTAGTTTGAATGCCGAATTCTTGAAAGAATATGAAGGAGCATTAGAATATGCAGATGTTGCTGTAGTGTTTTATTCACCAGATGCAGTAAAAATTAAACAATTAGAAGAAGTTACTTATGAGCAAATCGCAACGGCATTTAATCGTAAAGATTTGATTATTTATACGAATCCTACAGAATTCAAAGAATACTTATTCAACTTAAATCTGGATAATTCAGCTTTATTATTGATGAGTTCAGGAAATTACGGAGGATTGAACTTTGATGAAGTAAAAGGGTTGATTAATTAGATAATTTGCCAATTAGATAATAAGATAATGTGCCAATTGCAATTTTGTAATTGGCATTTTTTTTGGAATAGTAATTTGCTATTTGTGAATGATTTTTCTTATTTTTTGATATATTCGCCTTTCGTAAGAAAATAGCTGATTTAATTTTTTTTCAGCTAATGACAGATATTGTTTTATATGAAAGAAGGTTATTTTCCAATTTCAGATTGGTCGGAAGACGATCGTCCGCGAGAAAAATTAATGTTAAAAGGCATTGATGCTTTAAGTGATGCAGAATTAATTGCTATTTTAATTGGTTCGGGAAGTCGAAATGAATCTGCAGTAGCATTGAGTAAAAGAATTTTAGCTAGCGTAGATAATCTAAACTCTTTAGGGAAAATGTCTATTTCTCAATTAATGAGCTTTAAAGGAATAGGAGAGGCAAAGGCAATTACAATTGTTGCGGCTTTAGAATTAGGACGCCGTCGAAGATCTGAAGATGCGGCTGAGTTTGTAAAGAAAATTACATCAAGCAAATCAGTTTTTGAAATCATGCAGCCAATTATAGGGGAGCTTCCTCATGAGGAATTTTGGGTACTTTTTCTTAATAATTTTAATAAAGTAATTTCTAAAGTACAACTAAGTAAAGGAGGAATAACGGGAACTATTGTTGATACGCGTTTGGTTTTTCATTATGCGTTTGAAACTAAAGCTACAGGCTTGATTTTGTGTCATAATCATCCATCAGGAAATCTGCAACCAAGTAATGCTGATCTAGAAATTACAAAGAAAATAAAGATTGCAGGTGAGCTTTTAGATGTTAAAGTTTTAGATCATTTGATTATTACTGAAACAAATTATTATAGTTTTGTAGATGAAGGAATTTTATAACTTATGAATACCACAATTACAGACATTTTTTTTGATTTAGATCACACACTTTGGGATTTTGATAAAAATTCTGAAATGGCTTTCGATCGTATTTTCAAAAACAAATATCCCGAAATCAAAACAGCAGATTTTGTCGAAAAATATGCTCCAATAAATCAGGCTTGTTGGAAGTTATATCAAAATGATGAAATCACTCATGTAGAATTGCGTTACAATAGATTGAAGTTTTCTTTTGATGCTTTGAATTACAAAATATCAGATGAAGATATCAACGGAATTGCAAATGATTATATCGAGTTTTTGACTGATAATAATTATCTTTTTGATGGTGCAATTGAAGTTTTGGATTATTTAAAACCAAAATATAACTTACATATTATTACCAATGGTTTTGCTGCCGTTCAGGACAAAAAGATTAATAATGCAGCACTTGGCAGTTATTTTAATACGATAACAAATTCTGAGTCGGCTGGTGTTAAAAAGCCGAATAGTATTATCTTTGATTATGCTGTAAATTTGGCTAAGGCCTCAAAAGAAAATAGTATTATGATTGGAGACTGTCTTGATGCCGATGTTAATGGAGCATTGAATGCCGGTTTGGATGCTATTTTTTTTAATGATAAAAAAATTGAAGCTCCTGAGAATATCAAACAAATAAACCATTTATTAGAACTTAAAAAATATTTATAATTATGAGAATTAAATTTTTGTTAGTTGCACTTTTATGTTCCGTTATCGGATTTTCGCAATCTGTAAATGATTACAAAGCAGTGATCGTACCATTAAAATATGATTTTATTAAAACTGAAAATCAGTATAGATTGTCTACAATGACTAAATCAAATTTGCTTAAAGCAGGTTTTCAGGCTTTTTATGCAAATGAACAACTTCCGGCAGATTACAGTGAACGTTGTGGATTGTTATATGTTGATGTAAAAAGAGATAATGGATTTTTAGTAACAAAACTATATATTGAATTTAAAGATTGCTACGGAAAAGTAATTTATACTTCAGAAGTTGGTAAGAGTAAAGAAAAAGATTATGAAGCTGCTTATAGAGAAAGTCTTGACGATGCCTTTAAATCAGTAATTGGATTGCATTATAAATATAGTGGTAAAGCAGTTGCTTCAACTGTAAATACAACTTCTGTTAGTTCTGCGGCTGCAGCAGTTACCGCGTCAACATTAGTTGCCGCTACTCCTTCACCAGATTTAAAAGATCCAAATTTATTATACGCGCAACCAACCGAATCAGGTTATCAATTGATTGATAAAACACCAAAAGTGGTTATGAAGTTGCTTAAAACTTCACAATCTAATGTGTTTATGGCAATAAAAGATAATGTGCAAGGTTCTTTAATCTTAAAAGAAGATGGTCAATGGTATTTTGAATCATATCAAAATGACAAACTAGTTTCAGAGAAAATTGTCGTAAAATTCTAAATATAAAATAAGGTTTTAGTAACCATATTTATCTTTCCAACGGTTCTTTAAAAATTCACGGTTGCTGTTCTCTCTAGAATTGCTTCCCGGATTGTAAAGAACCGTTTCTTTTATAGCATCCGGTAAAAATTCCTGCTCAGCAAAATTATTGGCATAATCGTGCGAATATTTATAATCATCACCATATCCCAATTCTTTCATAAGCTTGGTTGGAGCGTTTCTTAAATGAATTGGTACAGGCAAATCCCCCGTTTGCTTAACCAGTTGTTGCGCATTCCCAATCGCCATATAAGATGCATTGCTTTTAGGACAAGTTGCCAGGTAAATTGCGCATTGGCTCAATATAATTCGGCTTTCAGGATAACCAATTGTTGTTACAGCCTGAAATGTATTGTTAGCCATAATAAATGCTGTTGGATTAGCATTTCCAATATCTTCACTTGATAAAATCAACATTCTTCGGGCAATAAATTTCACATCTTCGCCGCCTTCAATCATTCGTGCCAACCAATATACAGCTCCATTTGGATCACTGCCGCGAATTGATTTGATGAATGCAGAAACAATATCATAATGCTGCTCACCACTTTTGTCATACAAAACAGTATTTTGCTGAACTAATTCAAAAACGCGATCATTGGTAATGATAACTTCATTACCAGCCGAAGCGTTTATAACAAGTTCAAAAATGTTTAGCAATTTTCGACCATCTCCGCCAGAAAGTCGGAGCAAAGCTTCAGTTTCCTTTAGAGTAATATTTTTGGAGGCGAGATAAGTATCCTTTTTCATTGCGCGATGCAATAAGGACTCTAAATCAGCTTTTGTAAAAGCGTTTAAGATATAAACCTGGCAACGTGACAATAATGCAGGAATAACTTCAAAACTTGGGTTTTCTGTTGTTGCACCAATAAGTGTGATCCAGCCTTTTTCGACAGCAGCCAAAAGTGAATCTTGTTGTGATTTACTAAAACGGTGAATCTCATCGATAAACAAAATAGGATTTTTAGCCGTAAATAATCCACCGCTTTGTTTTGCTTTTTCAATTACATCGCGAATGTCTTTAACACCTGAATTTATTGCACTCAATATGTAAAAAGGACGCTTAGATTCTTGTGCTATAATTTGTGCCAAAGTTGTTTTTCCTGTTCCCGGAGGTCCCCAAAATATCAACGACGGAATGATTCCTTTTGAAATTTGTTGTGTTAACGAACCATTTGGACCAATCAAATGGCCTTGACTGATGTAATCTTCTAATTGTTGT
>NZ_OY730262.1 GCF_963422545.1 uncultured Flavobacterium sp. | reverse complement strand
AGCATTACTATCTCCAGAGTGAACTCCGCAAGGTTCGATGTGCTCCATAATTCCTATGATATAAACATTGCCATCAGCATCACAAATTGCATCAGCTTCAGCTTCGATTGCTCCGGCTAAATAGTGATCCAGAAGTAATTTATTTCCTGGAATTGTTTTCAACAAACTGATAACGTGCTCTTCTAATTCTTTTTTGTTGATTACGATTTTCATTCCCTGACCTCCTAATACATAAGAAGGACGAATCAATAACGGGAAGTCTAAAGTATCTGCAAGAATAGAAGCTTCTTCGGCAGTTTCAGCGATTCCGAATTGCGGGAAAGGAATATGTAATTCTCTCAATAGGTCTGAGAAACGTCCTCTATCTTCTGCTAAATCAAGTGCATCAAAACTAGTTCCGATAATTTTTACTCCGTACTTAGAAAGTTTTTCAGCCAATTTCAAAGCGGTCTGACCTCCTAATTGCACAATTACACCTTCTGGTTTTTCATGCTGAATGATATCATAAATATGTTCCCAGAAAACCGGTTCGAAGTATAATTTATCAGCTGTATCAAAATCAGTCGAAACCGTTTCAGGATTACAGTTGATCATGATCGTTTCGTAACCACATTCTTTTGCAGCCAAAACTCCGTGTACACAAGAATAATCAAACTCAATTCCTTGCCCAATTCTGTTTGGTCCTGAACCCAGAACAATAATTTTCTTTTTATCTGTTACAATGCTTTCGTTATCTACATAACGCTCACCATTTGCTTTTTCGATTTCGGCCTCAAAAGTAGAGTAGTAATAAGGTGTTTTTGCTTTAAACTCTGCAGCACAAGTATCAACCAGTTTAAACACACGGTTAATGTTTTTATCCATACGTAAAGTATGTACTTCACTTTCCAGACAATTCATCATGTGCGCGATTTGTCTGTCAGCAAAACCTTTTTGTTTCGCTTCAAGCAATAATTCTTTAGGAAGATCAGCAATTTTATAGTGCGAAATTTCTTTTTCTAAAGTATAAAGCTCTTCGTATTGTTTCAGGAACCACATATCGATTTTTGTGATTTCATGAATACGGCTCAACGGAATTCCCATTGCAATTGCATCATAAATTACAAAAACACGATCCCAACTTGCAAAAGTTAGTTTCTCGATAATTTGTTCGTAGTTTTTATATCCTTTTCCGTCAGCTCCTAACCCATTTCTTTTAATTTCTAAAGATTGAGTCGCTTTGTGTAATGCTTCCTGGAACGAACGTCCAATTCCCATTACCTCACCAACAGATTTCATCTGAAGACCTAAAGTTCTGTCAGCACCTTCGAATTTATCAAAGTTCCAACGAGGTATTTTCACGATTACATAATCAAGAGTTGGTTCAAAAAGAGCCGAAGTCGATTTTGTAATTTGGTTTTGCAATTCATCAAGATTGTACCCTAAAGCCAGTTTAGAAGCGATTTTGGCAATTGGATAACCCGTTGCTTTTGATGCTAAAGCAGATGAACGAGACACACGAGGATTAATCTCAATCGCTACGATATCTTCTTTATCGTCTGGTGAAACTGCGAATTGCACGTTACAACCTCCTGCAAAGTTTCCGATACTACGCATCATTAAGATTGCATAATCACGTAATTTTTGGAAAGTTGTATCTGATAAAGTCATTGCCGGAGCAACTGTAATCGAATCTCCGGTGTGGATTCCCATTGGGTCCATATTTTCGATAGAACAGATAATTACAACATTATCATTTTTATCTCTTAAAAGTTCTAACTCATATTCTTTCCAACCCATCAAAGCTTTGTCAATCAAAACTTCGTGTATTGGTGAAGCTTCAAGTCCGCGGGTTAAAAGCTCATCAAAATCTTCTTTTTTATAAACAATTGCAGCTCCTGTTCCTCCAAGTGTAAACGAAGGACGAATTACAAGCGGAAAACCAAATTCCTGTGCAATCTCTTTTCCTTCTAAGTATGAAGTAGCTGTTTTTGCAGGTGCAGTTGGTACATTAATTCTTTCTAAAAGCTGTTTAAACTGCTCTCTGTCTTCTGTAATATTAATGGCGTTAACATCAACCCCAATTAATCTTACTCCAAAATCCTGCCAGATTCCTTTTTCTTCAGCTTCCAAACATAAATTCAAAGCTGTTTGTCCACCCATTGTTGGCAAAACAGCATCAATTTGTGGATGTGCTTTTAGAATTTCAATAATCGATTTTGTAGTTAATGGTTTCAAATATACATGATCGGCCATTGTTGGGTCGGTCATGATAGTCGCTGGATTTGAGTTAATTAAGATAACTTCAATTCCTTCTTCACGAATCGAACGTGCAGATTGAGATCCTGCATAATCAAATTCGCAAGCTTGACCAATAACGATAGGTCCTGAACCTATTATTAAAACGGATTTTATTGATGTGTCTTTAGGCATTTTGTATGTATTGTGTAGTTATATAAGTATTTTAAAAAACATTCTTAGTGCACTTAAAACTAGAATGTTGAGAAAATTTTTACCGACAAGGTATAAAAAAAGGCGATACTAAAAAAGTAATCGCCTTATGTATGTTTATACAAACATTATTTTTTGTGTCTAGGCTCGCTAGAAACAGTTAATTTATGTCTTCCTTTTGCTCTTCTACGCGCTAGAACTTTTCTTCCATTCGCAGAAGCCATTCTGTCCATAAATCCGTGCTTATTTCTTCTTTTTCTTTTCGATGGTTGAAATGTTCTTTTGCTCATTGCTTTGTATCTTTAAAATGGTGTCTATTATCTGTTTTTCTGTTTTTGAATACTGTTGCTCAAAAACCGAGTGCAAATATACAAAGACTTTTTTTTCTGGCAAGTACTTTAATAAAAATATTTTTAATTCATTTTACTATATTTGCAATCACAAATATACATCTATTATGTTTCATAAAAATATTAAACTTATTTTAGCCGGACTTCTTGTAGTTGCTGGCGTTTGGCAATTTACAGAAAGTAATATCGGGAATGGTATTTTCCTTTTGTTACTTACAGCAATTCCGATATTTCTTTACTTTAAAAACGAATTTATCCTTTTAGCTTTCCTTAAATTAAGAAAACAAGACTTCGAAGGTGCTAAAAAATGGCTGGCATATATCAAAAATCCCGAAGCTGCTTTAGTAAGAAAACAACAAGGGTATTTTAACTACTTACACGGAATCATGTTATCTCAGACAAATATCAACCAGGCCGAGAAACATTTCAAGAAAGCAATCGAACTTGGACTATCAATGGATATGGATCTTGCAGTAGCAAAATTAAACCTTGCCGGAGTTGCCATGTCACGTCGCAGAAAACTTGAAGCAACTAATTTACTTAACGAAGCTAAGAAATTAGACAAACAAGGAATGCTGAAAGAGCAAATCACTATGATGAAAGAACAAATGAAGAAAATCTAAATTTTTCTAAAATTCCAATATTAAAAATCCCAAATTCCAATTGTGAATTTGGGATTTTTTTTTGAATCTAGTTTATCCTTGCGAGGAATGAAGCAAGCTCACTTTGCTTATTACTAAAGCTGCTCATTGTTAGTGCGATTGCTTCGTTCCTCGCAATGACTGTGCGCGTATGGATCTTTGTCAAAGTTTTAAACTTTGACAAAGATTATAATCTCAAAAAAATTGGAATTTGGATTTTTTAGATTTGGAATTTAATTTTCTAATATAATCGAAGGCAGATTCTCATTGAGCCATTTGTATTTATTGAGAATCATAATATGAGTTCCACCTTTTACTACTATACAACTGTTGATATATTTTATAGGGAAAACTTCGTCCTGATCGCCGTGAATATGAACGACGTTTGGATCAACTTGATCTCTATCCCATAAAATAACAGATTCTACAGCCCACTGCAGATAATTAAGATCGCGAACGGCTAAAAACTTCTCGTATAATTTAATTCGTTTATTGATTTTCTCTCCAAAAGAATATTTTGCAAGATTTTCGACATTCAGGATTAACTTCATCGGAATCAGCTTGTAGGCTTTTGTCGTTTTTCCGATTTTCATTCTTCTCGGAAATTCAGCATTACTTCTAACACTCGAAATAATAATTACTTTTCGGGTTTGAATGTGTTTTGCAATTTCCTGAACCAAAATTCCTCCAAAAGAAACTCCCACCAAAACCGGATTCTCGTGTTTGATTTTTTTAGAGATTCGTAATGCATAATCAGACAAAGATTCTTTTGACTGCGGAATTTCCCATTCGAGCAAACACATCTCAAAAATAGATTCGTCTAATTTGATTCTTTCAAAAATAGCCGGACTAGCAGCCAGACCAGGCATAAAATATACGGGAATTTTACTCATTTGGCAGAAAAAGAATTATGGTTACAGATTTTAATTTTAAGCTAAAATTACTTTTTTTAGCAATATGCACAGCAAATCCCGCACCATAATTATTCTTTAAACCAAATTAAATTACAACAACGCATAAGTTAAAACTACATTAGGTTTTCACAAATAATTTTATATTGAAAATCAAATGATTACCTTTGTAGTTACTATGACCATTATTAAAAATCTTGTACGGATTTTTTATATGATGTTACAAATGTTCTTTTTCTATTATTTTTTAATTCAATCCCCACAAACATGACTAATATGGAACCTGTTGAAACTATGGAAATCAAAGACAATACTTTTGCAAGACAATTTGAGACCATAGTCCCTCAAGGATTACTTTCTGTTGAATATTCTTTTCAGGAAAAGAAAATTTTCCTAACTAAAATCAACAGCCCTGAAGGCTTTGACAATCAAACTACAATTGACACTTTACTAAAAAACATCATGGAAATTGTCATTGAAAAAAAATTCAAATTAATGCCTATTCATCCTAGAATTGTCTCATTTATCAAAAAAAATCCCGAGTATAAAGAGTTACTTCCTCCCGGAATCAGAATTTAGAAATCGCCAATTAATCGAAGCCACAATCCTCCTATTACCATATAGATCACGAGCATTGTTAATCCGGTTATTAATCCTTTGACCCACCAGCTTTTTAAGTCGACATAACCACTTCCAAAGAAAACTGGTGCAGGCCCGTGTCCATAATGCGTTAAAGTTCCGTAAATCGAACCCACGAAACCAAGCATAAATGCCAAAAGTAATCCGGGAATTCCCAGTGAAACACCAACGCCCAGCAAAGCCGCATACATTGCTGCTACGTGAGCTGTTGCACTTGCAAAGAGATAATGACTAAAAAAGTATACTAAAACAATAATCGGGAAGGCCATTTGCCAGCTTAAACCGCCAATCTCTGCTTTTACCAAGTTACTGAACCAGCCAATAAAACCTAATTCGTTGAGCGAACTAGCCATCATTACTAAAACCGAAAACCAGACAATGGTATCCCATGCTCCTTTTTCGGCTTTTACGTCATCCCATGTTAAAACGGATGTCAAAAGCAAAATAACAAGACCTATAAATGCAGTAGTGGTTGCATCTATAGAGAATAAATCGCCTGTCATCCAAAGAAATAATAAAATGAAGAAAGTCAATAGCATCATCCATTCGTTGCGTGTTATTGGCCCCATATCTTTAAGTTTCTGAGCTGCTATCTGAGGTGCATCACCCGTTTTTTTCAACTCAGGCGGATAAATTTTATACAAGACAAAAGGAATTACAAAAAATGCTACCAAACCCGGAACTATTGCCGCGGCTGCCCAGGACATCCAGGTAATTTTGATTCCTAAATTAAGTGCAAATTTTTGACACATTGGGTTACTCGCTGTTCCTGTTAAAAACATGGACGAGGCAATTAAATTTGCATTATAACTGCTTAAAGTAAGATAAGAACCAAGTTTACGGTGTGTTTCCGGCTGATCAGGCATTGAACCAAAACTCATTGACATTGATTTCATAATTGGGTAAATAATCCCTCCTCCTCTGGCTGTATTACTTGGTACGGCGGGAGCCAAAACTAAATCTGCCAATCCTAAACCATAAGCTAATCCAAGTGAGCTTTTACCAAATATCCTGATGAACAGAAATGCAATTCTGTTTCCTAATCCTGTTTTAATAAAACCTCTTGCTATAAAAAACGAAATCCCGATAAGCCAGATTACTTTATCTCCAAAACCTTTTAACGCCAATGTTATTGATTTTCCCGGATCACCAGGCGCCAAAACTTGTGAGAAAGCGGTAAGTGCAATTGCAATCATGCACATGGTGCCCATTGGTGCTGCCTTTAAAATGATTCCTAAAATTGTTGCCACAAAAATAGCAAACAAATGCCAGGCTTCAATTACCACGCCATCTGGTGCAGGAATCAACCAAATTGCGATTCCGGCAGCTAGTGTAATTAAGGTTTGAGGAATTTTTACTTCTTTCATAGAATTGAAATTAAATTAAACTATAGTCTACACTGAAACTGGATTATAAATAAATTGTCATTATAGATTGATGTATCCGGAATATTTCGATCAAAGCGGTCTATCTCAAAACCCATTTCTATACGACCTGTATAGGCTTTACCAAATTCAAGACTTATCATTGGTGTATAGGTCTGCCGCACATTTGAATCGATTTTATAACTTGGATCAAATCTCTCATAACGGCACGACAATTCTAATGAAGTCAGTTTTTTATAATCTATTTGATATCTCAAATTGGGCAGAAAATAAATTCCGCGCATTTGATAATCGGCAACATTTGCAGTTCTTTGGTCGACAGGCAAAGCGAAATACAAGTTATGATTTGTTCCTTGTTTGTACTCAACCTGCAAATCAAAAGTAAATTTATCGTTTAGTTTAAAATCACTTGTAATATCTGCACCTAAAGCAAAAACATCTTGTTTAAAAACCTTTCCGGAACCGGCATTCAAACCTAAATTAATTTTGTGCTCTTTTGACAATGTAAAAACCAATCTTGTAGAATATTGCTTTCCGTTATCTTTATCTTTTTCCTGATCTTTCCCATTTCCGTTTAACACAGAAACAGCATAATTAAAAGGAATTTTTCCAAGATCAAAAGCTCCGCTTGCAGAAGCTCCGATTTGAAAACTTGTCCAGCCATTTTTCCCAAATTCATAATATTGATTCGAAAAATCAAATGATTTAATAATGTCTACCGGAACTAACTCTTCAACACCAAAAGCAGGTCGAAACTGACCTCCTGTTATCGCAAAATATTTATTAAAAGTATATTTTACGTAGGCGTTTTCAAGAACTTTTCCTTTTGGATCTGATTTAAAATCAGCAAGATTGACCAGAATAACAACTTCGGTTGCTTCACTCAGTTTAGTATTAAGGCCAACACGCATCCTTTTAATATCAAATGTGCTCTGAACAACATCACCTGTAGAATGATGCAATCCCATAACATCAACACCATCTTCTAAAGCTTGCAGATATCGAGCCTGAAACAATCCCTTAAACTGAAACTGAGGATACTTAACTGTACTTTCAGGTGCCTCCGCTGTCGGAGTTGTAACGGTTTGCGCGCTTATGTAAAGCGGCATTATAAAAAGAAAAATAATTTTTAGCAATAAAGGTTTCCCCATAATCCTGTAAATTAAAGATTAATGTACTATTAGTTCTTAAATTTTTACGATCTAACCTTATCTTCTATTAGAATCTCCACTACGATTTGTAGTATTTGGTGTTCCTGTACTTCTATTTGTAGCCGGTCTTGTTACTGGCTGAGTTGGTCGTGTCGATGGATTTGTTGGACGAGTTACCGGCTGCGTTGGCTGAACGGCTGGTCGTGTCGAAGGATTCGTTGGACGAGTTACCGGTCTGGTTGTACCTGGTCTGGTCGAAGGATTAGTTGGACGGGTTACCGGTCTTGTTGTACCTGGCCTTGTAGACGGATTAGTTGGGCGCGTTACAGGTCTTGTAGGCGTAACCGGAGCGGGTCTCTTATAATCTCTTCCGTTATAGGTTGTATTGTAGCGGCCATTAACTCTATTATCTCTTACTACTACTGATGTACTTCGTCTTGAAGCATAGGTATTATAATATCTCGGATTTCTCACGACAACAGTTCTTCTATAATAAGAGTTGGTATAATAATGTCCATGATATCCCCAATAATCGTGATAGTAAACCGGACGCCAAGGACGCCAGTACGAAGGATAATAACCCCAATACCAAGGAGATCGATACACTACATAAACCGGAGAAAACATAAACACTATTACCGGCCATGCACTTACGCTTGTACCTACATAATCCGGGCTTGTTGTATTGTAATTATTGGTTGTATTATTATTTACAATTACGACACCCTCACCTTTGTAACCCGGATTTGGTGTCCCAGCAACGGTATCTGAAGGCTCTACAATATAATTTTTTCCGTATAAATCTTTATCTCCAATGATCTGAACATGTATATTGTTCTTTTTGTCTTTATCGACTTCAACAACTGCTACATCTTGTTTTTCTGACGCACCGATAGCAACCTGAAGCACAATCAAATTTGTGTTTCCATCTTTCTTGCTATAGACTTCAATATAATCAATTTGATTGTCATTGTTTAAATCTAAATTATTAACCTTACTGTCTTGTTCGTTTAATACTTTTTCAAAATCTTCTAAAGTTTTTGACTTTTGAAAAATGTCTAAAACGGCATATAAATTAAGATTATCTCCCGGTAAACCTAAAGCTACAGGCTCATTATCTGTTTGACAAAATATAGATTGACTAAATAAATTAGTCATTAAAACAACCAAAATTAAAAGAGTCTTTTTCATACTAATAATTAGTTAATTTTTTAATAGTTATGACTAAGGTATGAAAAAACACACAAAGTTTAACATCCTTCAAAAATTTTACTTAACTCTCTGTTTTACAACCACAAAACACTAAAAAACTTTAATTCAATCTCCTTTTTTCCTTACTATCAATATCATAATGTAAGATTTATATGCTCAACTTTATAAATATCTGTTTTCTAAAAGTGTCATTTTCTTTATTTTATCTGACAAAAATTGCCATAAAAAAAGCACAAGAATAAACTTGTGCTTTATATTTTTACAATGCTCGAAAATTACTTTTCGATCTCTCGCATAGAATCCATTTTCTTGTGTGCCAGGAAACCGGCAACATCTTCAAAATGTTCTTTTACACGTTTGTTTCCAAATTCAAAAACTTTAGTTGCTAATCCGTCAAGGAAATCACGGTCGTGAGAAACCAGAATTAAAGTTCCGTCAAAATCACGCAACGCATCTTTAATAATATCTTTGGTTTTCATATCTAAGTGATTCGAAGGCTCATCCAGAATCAATAAATTCACTGGCTCTAACAACAATTTGATCATTGCCAAACGTGTTTTTTCTCCTCCTGAAAGCACTTTCACTTTTTTGGTAATATCATCTCCCTGAAACATAAAAGCTCCCAGAATGTTTTTAATTTGCGTACGAATATCTCCAACTGCAATCGCATCAATTGTTTCGAAAATTGTAGCATTTTCGTCTAGTAAAGAAGCCTGATTTTGAGCAAAATATCCAATTTGAGAATTGTGACCAATATCAACACTTCCTTCATCGATACCAATTTCTTTCATGATCGCTTTGATCATAGTCGATTTTCCTTCTCCATTTTTACCTACGAAAGCCACTTTTTGACCTCTTTCGATAACTATATTAGCATCTTTAAAAACCACATGATCTCCATAAGATTTAGAAATGTCTTTTACTACCACAGGATATTGTCCTGAACGTGCCGCTGGCGGGAATTTTAATTTTAATGCTGAATTGTCTACTTCATCAACCTGAACAATAACTAATTTTTCAAGCATCTTAACACGAGACTGAACCGCATCAGTTTTAGAGAAAGTTCCTTTAAAACGATCAATGAAAGCTCTGTTATCTGCAATCATTTTTTGTTGCTCATCATATGCTTTTTGCTGATGAATACGACGGTCTTTTCTTAATTCTAAATAATGAGAATATTTAGCTTTATAATCGTAAATTCTTCCCATTGTAACCTCAATAGTACGATTTGTAATATTATCTACGAATGCTCTATCGTGCGAAATTACCACTACTGCTTTTGCTGAATTGATCAAAAACTCTTCTAACCATTGGATACTTTCGATATCCATGTGGTTGGTCGGCTCATCCAGCAAAATTAAATCTGGTTTTTGCAATAAGATTTTAGCAAGTTCAATACGCATTCTCCATCCTCCTGAAAACTCAGAAGTCTGACGTGTAAAATCTTCACGTTCAAAACCTAAACCTATTAAAATTTTCTCAACTTCAGCCTCATAATTTACTTCTTCAATCGCATAAAATTTCTCACTTAAGTCAGAAACTCTTTCGATCAATTTCATGTAAGCGTCACTTTCATAATCAGTTCGAACCGTTAATTGTTCGTTGATTTCATCAATTTCGGCTTTCATTTTAAAAATCTCACCAAAAGCTTTAGATGCTTCTTCCATTACAGTCGATCCATCTTTCGTCAACAAATGCTGAGGTAAATAAGCCACAACAGCGTCTTTTGGAGTAGAGATACTTCCGGTAGAAGGTTTGCTTTGACCTGCAATTATTTTTAAAAGTGTCGATTTTCCCGCACCATTTTTACCCATAAGGGCAATTTTATCATTTTCATTTATAGCAAAAGAAACATCGCTAAATAATGTAGTTCCACCAAACTGAACCGAAATATCGTTAACTGTAATCATTATCTTCTGTGAATTTGTTTTATCGGTTAATCGTTTATTTGACTACCTATTTTTTTCGTGCTGCAAAGATAGATTAATTAGATAATTAGGCAATTAGAAAATGTGGCAATTTGATAATTAGGGAATGTGTCAATTAGAAAATGTGATAATTTTCAAAATCTATGGCAAAACAAAAAATTGTTTCATTCTATTTTTTAACCGGACTGAAGTCCGGCCCTACAATATAGCTCGAGCCGAAGGCTCTTTTAAGTTCCGAAGGAACGAATTATATTGTAGGACCGGACTTCAGTCCGGTTTAATATGCAATGCAAAGGCATGTAAAAAAACAAAACCCGACAGGTTTTAAAACCTGTCGGGTTACTAAAATTATCTCATTATCTAATTGACTAATTATCTAATTAATCTTTTCTCCATTTTTTAGTTTCCTCAAAAATATGCTCTAAGATCGCTGCTTCTTTTTCGTCGAAATCTATGTTTCGTCTTCCCATTACTAATTTTGCAGTTTCAAAAGCTTTTTTGGTTACATAAGTTGTAAAACCTGCTGCTCCACCCCAAGAAAAACTCGGGACAAAATTGCGCGGAAAACCGCTTCCAAAAATATTGGTGCTCACTCCTACTACGGTTCCGGTATTAAACATTGTATTAATTCCGCATTTACTGTGATCTCCCATCATTAAACCACAAAACTGAAGTCCGGTTTTAGCAAAACCTTCGGTTTCGTAACTCCATAATTTTACTTCTTCGTAGTTATTTTTAAGATTTGAGTTGTTGGTATCTGCTCCAATATTACACCATTCGCCCAAAACAGAATCGCCTAAAAATCCGTCATGCCCTTTATTTGAATTAGCAAAAAGAACCGAATTTTTAACTTCTCCTCCTATTCTTGATCCCGGGCCAACTGTTGTAGCTCCGTAAACTTTGGCATTTAGTTTTACTTGTGCATTTTCGCATAAAGCAAATGGCCCACGAATTACGGTTCCTTCCATAATTTCGGCATTCTTACCTATATATATAGGTCCGGTTGAAGCATTCAAAGTAACAAACTCTAGTTTTACCCCTTCTTCGATAAATACATTTTCCGGCGAAATAACATTTACACTTTTTGGTATAGGTTGTGATTTTCTATCTTCGGTTAAATAAACGAAGTCTTCACGGATTGCTGCGTCATTTTTAGAAAAAATATCCCAGGTATGTTCTACCGTTAAACAAGCATCGTTGTATTGGATTATTTCGTAAGAGTCAAAATCAACTTCTTCCTGATTTTCGTTTGTAAAAAAAGCAATTACATCGTCTCCTTTAAAAATAGCCTGATTAGTGGTTAAATTAGAAACCATTTCTGCAAGCGTATCATTTGGCAAATACGCTGCATTAATCATTACATTTTCTTCTAATTCCACCATCGGGAATTTCTCTGATAAATATTCTTCTGTGATCGTAGTTATGGTTGAACCTAAACGTGCTTCCCATTTTTGGCGAATCGTCATAATTCCGATTAAGATATCAGCCACGGGTCTTGTAAACGTAAAAGGTAATAATGCATTCCGGACGGGACCGTCAAAAAGAATGTAATTCATAAAATTAATTTAATATGTTAAAATCTTGATTTGGTTATCGAGGCCAAAGTTACAAATATTTATGTGTTTCATTAATATATGTTTTTTTCTGATAGCTACGAATTCACGAATTTTTACATTGCTTTTATCTCATATTAATTTAGATTACAATTATTTGACTAAAGTTTGAAAGATTCAATTTTATAACCTTCTATAAAAAACATAGCCAGCGGTTTTAACCGCTGGGACACAATATATCCACAATCCGTACCGCATCTCAAGGTTGAAACCTTGGGCTATATTGAAAAATAACGAACTCTTTTTTAGAAACATAAGATCCAAAAAAAAGCAAACAATCTCAACAAAAAAACCATAGCCAGCGGTTTCAACCACTGGGACGCAATATATCCACAATCCATTCCGAATCCCAAGGTTGAAACCTTGGGCTATATTTTAAAATCAGACTTCTTATCTTTTAATAATTTATAATAAAGAAAATTCGTGAATTCGTGGCTATTAAAAAAAAACCATAAAAAAAGCCTCCCGAATGGAAGGCTTTTGTATAATTTTAAACAGCTATTATTTTTTAGCGTGTTTTGCATATTTAGTTTTGAATTTATCAATACGTCCTGCAGTATCGATAAGTTTAGATTTACCAGTATAAAAAGGGTGAGATGTTCTAGAAATCTCCATTTTTACAACTGGATACTCAACTCCGTCAACTTCAATTGTTTCTTTTGTATCTGCAGTAGATTTAGTGATAAAAACGTCATCATTTGACATGTCTTTAAATGCAACTAATCTGTAATTTTCTGGGTGAATTCCTTTTTTCATCTTTTCTTTTTATTTATTGTTTAGAGCATTTTTATTTTGAAGCTTTTCCATGGTTAGAAAAAGGTGTAAACAAAGGATACTCTTTTTTGTTTAAAATTTTAATTATTTTGAGTCTGCAAATTTACAATTCTTTTTTAATATACAAATCTTTAGCTCACTTTTTTTTAGTTAAATTCAAAAAGCTTTTTTTACCTCTCATTATATTGGGAATTGCTATATTTGTGGATTAATTTTAAACATATAGAAATATGATCAATGAAGTTATAAAAAAGAATGGTATTGCTTATGGTGTAATGATCGGAATTGCATCTGCATTAATTACTGCAACTATATATGCGGTTGATCTAAACTTATTCACTGCATGGTGGGTTGGACTTGTTGGTATAGCTATAAGTTTGACTCTTAGCATTGTTTTACTTTCTAAAACAAAGAAAGATTTAAATGGAGTTTTTCCTTTTAAAGATGCATTTACTACTTATTTTATTGCCGCAGTAATTGGAATTCTTATTTCTACTTTATTTAACATTATTCTATTCAACGTTATTGATCCTGGTGCAAAAGAAACAGTAAACGAACTAGTTATTAAATACACTGTTGGGCTGATGCAAAAATTTGGATCTCCGGCATCAGTTATCAATGATACTATTGCAAAAATGAAACTAAACAACCCATATTCAACTTTTGAACTATTAAAAGGATCTGCTTTTGCGATCGTAATCAGTTCGGTTTTTGGTTTAATTTTCGCGGCATTTTTTAAAAGCAAAACTACTCAAGAATAAAAAATTAAATGAATTTATCTATACTTATACCGCTTCTTAACGAGGAGGAATCACTAAAAGAACTCTATACGTGGATTATTAAAGTGATGCAATCTAATAATTACTCTTATGAAATCATTTTTGTAGATGATGGAAGTACGGATGATTCTTGGAATATTATTGAAAGTTTTTCTAACGAAGATCCTCATGTAAAAGGAATTCGCTTCATGAAGAACTTTGGAAAATCACAAGCCTTACATGCTGGTTTTGCCAAAGCGCAAGGTGATGTGATTATTACTATGGATGCGGATTTGCAAGATAGTCCGGATGAAATTCCGGGACTGTATGAAATGATTACAGCTCAGAAATTTGATTTGGTTTCTGGTTGGAAAAAGAAACGTTATGACTCTGTGGTTGCAAAAAATCTTCCTTCGAAATTGTTTAATTGGGCTGCCAGAAAAACTTCGGGAGTTGAATTGAACGACTTTAACTGCGGATTAAAAGCATACAAAAACACAGTTGTCAAAAACATCGAAGTTTCGGGCGAAATGCACCGATATATTCCGGTTCTGGCAAAAAATGCCGGTTTTAATAAAATTGGAGAAAAAGTGGTTATTCATCAGGCTCGTAAATATGGTGAAACCAAATTTGGGATGGAACGTTTTATAAACGGTTTTCTGGATTTGATTACAATTTGGTTTTTATCCCGATTCGGAAAAAGACCTATGCACTTATTTGGCGCAATGGGTTCGTTAATGTTTATTATCGGATTTTTATCGGCAGGATATATAGGTATTTCAAAATTATACCACATGTATAACGGAATGAAATATAGCCTGGTAACCAGCAATCCTTGGTTCTTTATTGCATTAACAACTATGATTTTAGGAACTCAATTGTTTCTGGCTGGTTTTCTTGGTGAGATTATTTTGAGAACCAAAAGTAACGAAGCGCGTTATAAAGTTGCCCGAGAGGTTAATTTTTAACGTGAAGCCCTAGCCCTGACGGGAGCGGCATCCTTTTGTGGCGGGGTTCGCCACAAAAGATATAACGGACAGCAGGAAATAGCTCCTGAAAATTATTATTTTAAATATAAAAAATAGACGAATGATGAATATAGCACCTAATATTTTGAATGCTGTAAACGAATGGTTAACCCCTACATTTGACAATGAAACGCGAGCTGCGGTTAAAGAATTAATAACGACTTCGCCTAAGGAACTAGAGGAAAGTTTTTATAAAAATCTGGAATTTGGAACTGGTGGAATGCGCGGTGTTATGGGTGTTGGCAGTAATAGAATCAATAAATATACACTTGGAAAAAACACTCAGGGTTTGTCTGATTATTTACACCAGGTTTTTCCAAATCAGCCTTTAAAAGTTGTTATTGCTTACGATTGCCGTCATAATAGTAACACATTGGCAAAAATTGTTGCTGATGTTTTCTCTGCAAACGGAATTCATGTTTATTTATTCTCGGATTTACGCCCAACTCCAGAATTATCATTTGCGCTTAAATATTTAGGCTGCCAATGCGGAATTGTATTGACTGCTTCTCACAATCCACCGGAATATAACGGATACAAAGTATATTGGGAAGATGGAGGACAAATTGTTCCTCCGCAAGATGCTGCAATTATCGATGTGATTGAAAATTTAGATTACGATAAAATTAAATTTAATGCTAACGAAAGCCTAATTCAGTATATCGACACTGAAATCGACAAAGCTTTTGTAAAATCATCTATAGAAAACGCAAGTTTTAACACTCCTGCTCCAGCAAAAGACAGCTTACAGATTGTTTTTACTTCGCTGCACGGAACTTCTATAAAATCTGTTCCTGATACTTTATCACAAGCAGGTTACAAAAATGTACATATTGTTCCGGAACAAGCAATTCCTGATGGAAATTTTCCAACTGTAAAATCTCCAAATCCTGAAGAACCGGAAGCTTTAACAATGGCTTTGGCTTTGGCCGATAAAACAAACTCGGATATTGTAATTGGAACTGATCCTGATTGTGATCGCCTTGGTGTTGCAGTGAGAAATAACGATGGTAAAATGATTTTGCTTAACGGAAATCAAACCATGATTTTAATGACTTCTTTTTTATTGAAACAATGGAAAAAAGCCGGAAAAATTAATGGCAAACAATTCGTAGGTTCCACTATTGTTTCTACTCCAATGATGATGGAATTAGCAACAAGCTATGGCGTTGAATGCAAAGTTGGCTTGACGGGCTTTAAATGGATTGCCAAAATGATTAAAGATTTCCCTAAACTTGAATTTATTGGAGGTGGTGAAGAAAGCTTTGGTTTTATGGTTGGTGATGCTGTTAGAGACAAAGACGCTGTTGCAGCTACCTTATTAATATGCGAAGTTGCTGCTCAGGCAAAAGCTGCCGGAAGCAGTGTTTATAAAGAACTTTTACAGCTTTATGTTGAAAATGGTTTCTATAAAGAACACTTAGTTTCTTTGACTAAAAAAGGAATGGAAGGCTTGGAAGAAATTAATCAGATGATGATTAATTTACGTGAAAATCCTTTGAAAGAAATCAGCGGACAACGTGTGATTATGGTTGAAGATTATCAATCGTCTATTGCATTGAATCTATTGACTGGCGAAGAAACTACTATGGATATTCCAAAATCGAATGTGTTGATTTATTATACTGAAGATGGTTCTAAAATTTGCGCCAGACCAAGTGGAACTGAACCTAAAATTAAATTCTACATTAGTGTAAATGCAGAATTAGATTCAGTTGAAAATTTTGATGCTGCAGAAAGTTTCTTAGACGAAAAAATTCAAAATATCATTGCAGGAATGCAATTGAAATAGACAGAATACATATACTTTTTCAATAAACCCGACACCGTTTAAATAAACTGTCGGGTTTTAATGGTAAAATAACAACCTATAATGAGTAATTTTAAAAAAATAGTTCCTTTTATATATCCGTATAAAAAATATGCATTTTTAAACATCTTTTTCAATGTTTTGTATGCTCTTTTCAGTACACTTTCTTTCATGGCATTGATTCCTATGCTTCAGGTTTTATTTGATAAAACCAAAAAGAACGAAGTTATGCCCGTTTATGAAGGAATTACCCATATAAAAGAATATGGAGAAAACTATTTAAGCTACTATATCACAACACATACAGATCCTGCTAACCCAGGACTTATTCTTTCGGTAATGGTTTCCCTAATTATTTCGATATTTTTATTGAAGAATTTAGCCGATTATCTGGCTATGTTTTTCATAAACTTTTTACGAAATGGTGTATTAAGAGATATGCGAAATGCGCTGTATAAAAAAACACTGGAATTGCCTTTGGCTTTTTATTCTGAAAAAAGAAAAGGAGATGTTATCTCCCGAATTTCTGCTGATGTAAATGAGGTTCAAACTTCGTTTTTGGCAATCTTAGAGCTTATTGTAAAAGAGCCTCTAACTATTATTTTTACCGTAGCAGCAATGTTAATCATCAGTGCTAAACTTACCCTTTTTGTATTTATTTTTATTCCTGTATCCGGATATATTATTTCCCTAATTGGAAAACAATTAAAAAAACAATCCAGCAAAGCACAACAGGAACAAGGGATTTTCTTGTCTACTATAGAAGAAACTATTGGTGGACTAAAAGTGGTAAAAGGGTATAATTCTGAAAACTACTTTAATAATGTCTTTCAAAATTCAACTGAACGTTTTTTTAGATTATCTAATAGCATTGGAAACCGCCAGAACTTAGCATCACCTGCAAGTGAGTTTATGGGAATCACCGTAATTGCTATTTTACTTTGGTACGGCGGTCAAATGGTTTTGATTGAAAAAAGTCTTGACGGACCTTCATTTATAGCCTATATGGGATTAGCTTATAACATTCTGACTCCTGCAAAAGCAATCTCTAAAGCTTCTTACGGAGTAAAAAGAGGAAACGCAGCAGCAGATCGTGTTCTTGAAATTTTAGAGCAGGAAAACACAATTACAACAAAAGCTGATGCTATCGAAAAAACAACTTTTGATGATAATATTAGCATTCAAAATATTAACTTTAAATATGAAGACGAAACGGTTTTAAAAGATTTTTCTCTTCAAATTAAAAAAGGTCAAACTGTTGCCCTTGTTGGACAATCCGGAAGTGGAAAAAGTACTATTGCAAACTTACTAACACGTTTTTATGATGTAAATAACGGAACAATTTCGATTGACGGAATCAACATCAAAGACATGAACCTGCAGTCACTTCGCAGCCTGATGGGATTAGTAACTCAAGACAGTATTTTGTTTAATGACACCATTAAAGCAAATATTGCTTTAGGAAAATTAGATGCTACTGATGACGAAATCATTGAAGCGTTAAAAATTGCAAATGCCTTTGAGTTTGTAAAAGAATTACCTTTAGGAATTTATACCAATATTGGAGACAGCGGAAACAAACTTTCCGGTGGACAAAAACAGCGTCTATCGATTGCTCGTGCAGTCTTAAAAAATCCTCCAATTATGATTCTAGATGAAGCAACATCGGCATTGGATACAGAAAGTGAGAAATTTGTTCAGGTTGCCCTTGAAAACATGATGCAAAACAGAACTTCGATTGTCATTGCACACAGACTTTCGACTATTCAAAAAGCAGATATAATTGTCGTAATGAAAAAAGGAAAAATCGTTGAGCAAGGAACTCACGATGAATTAATCACTCATAATGGCACTTACAACAAACTGGTAACCATGCAGTCTTTCGAATCTTAAGACTTACATCATAACCAAACAATCTACACAGATTAAGGAAATATTAAAACTCAGTTTAATTTCTTTAATCTGTGTTTTATTTTATAACTTTAGGTAGTAAAGATTAAAATCATTTAATTCTTATGGAAAATGTATCTTAACAACCCCAACATCAAACTGCCAGACGATCCTGATACTATTGTTTGGAAATATCTTGACCTATCTAAGTTTCTTGATTTATTACTTTCTAAGAAACTATTTATGTCTCGTTCTGATAAATTTGAAGATCAGTATGAAGGCACTTTTAGTGAGCCAACTTTTGAAGAAATTAAAAAACTGGCCACCGATAATCCCGACTTTTTAAACTATTACAAAACGCATCGTGAGCAAGTTGCCGTAAGCAGCTGGCATATTAACGAATATGAATCATTTGCCATGTGGCAGATTTTCACGCAAAACAGCGAAGGATTAGCAATTCAGTCTACAATTGGCAGATTACAAAAAGCATTGAAGCCTGAAAATCATTTTGACCAATATATAGGCGAAGTCAATTACATCGACTATAAAAAAGAATATATTCCGTTTGACGATTTATTTTTCCCGTTTCTGTTTAAACGAAAAAGTTTTCAGTACGAACGTGAAGTCCGCATTATAACAGACACCTCAAAAAGCGCTATCAAACTTAATGACGGATTAAAAATCAATGTCGACATTAATCAATTAATTGAAAAGATATATATCCATCCAAAATCTGAAAACTGGTATAAAAAACTCGTTATCGAGGTTGTAGAACGTTTAGGTTTTGGAATCGAAATAGAAAAATCAGATTTAGAAAGTGATATTTTGATATAGATTTTTTTAAAGTTGCTAAGGTTCTGTGGCGCTAAGATGTTGAGTTTTTTTTTGCCACAGATTAAAATGATTGAAAGGATTTTATTGCAATATCATTATACAAAAAGCCTGTTAAAAAAATATATTTTAACAGGCTTTTTGTATGTCAAAGATTTTGAAAACCTCAGAATCTTAGTACCTCAGAACCTTAGCATCTTAGATAGGTTTATAACTTTTAACTTCCCATTTTTTAGACGCCAGATCGATATAGTTATAATGTAAAACATCATTTTTATCGAATTGCCCGTTTTGGTTCGTGTCTTCAATTGTTCTGAAGTATAAACGATTCTTAGATTCAATTAAACTCCAATCTACCAATTCCTGAAGATCTGTTGAAACTTTTGTAAAATTCTCTCCGCTAATATTACTTAAATACAATGTTTTGATATCTCCGGTATCAATCTTCCCGTCTTTATTAGTATCAGAATCGGTTAAAGTATAAACCATAATTTTATTCTGCGTTTTATCAGCTACTGTTTTTAAATAAGTAGCCGTTAAAATTAAAATCGGTTTATCAGATAACGGACGAATAGAATCTGAATCTACTTTTTGAAATTTTAAGTTTTGCAAATAACCCGTAATTTCATATTCTCCCAGATTTGAAATCGTAAAACTCACATCATTCACACTCGAAGATCCATAACGTGCTTTTGTTCCTTTTTCAAAAACGCGTAAATCTCCAACAGGATGAATTAAATAATTTGTTCCCGCCATTTGAATAGGTAAATCAGCAACTTCTATTTGCGTCGAATCCGTTTTTGCTACAACACTTCCTTTATTGGCAGTATCATAAATCACTTTCGGTTTCTGAACTTCATCTTTACAACTCGCTAATGTTCCGATGATTGCTAAGGCTATATATTTTAAGGAATTTTTCATGTCTGCAAATTATATTAGAATATCAAATATAGTATTTTTGATTGTATTATCTAGTTTTATTGAATTTTACTAAAGTGAAAATATATCTATTTTTCAACGCAGACACTTCTCTTCTTATTGCAGAAAAACTACATTAATTTCTATAACCTCGCACTCAGCTTCACATTGAAAACTCTCGAAGTCATATAATTTGGAATCGCATATTGATTTTTAGCATACACATCACGAACCCAAGTATTGGTAATCGCATTTTGATTATTAAAAAGATTAAAAATCTCTAGTCCCACAGATAATTCTTTGAAGTTTTTCAACCAGTTCGCTTTAGAAACTTTAGTACTGCTATCAATAAAAACTTTAGAAAAACCAACATCTACCCTACGATAATCCTTTAATCTGTTTTGATACAAATATGGATCCGAATAAGCTGGTGCTCCGCCTGGTAAACCGGTATTATAAACTAGATTCAGGTATAATTTTACACTCGGAATATTTGGCATATAATCCTGAAATAACATCGCAAATTTCAAACGCTGATCTGTTGGTCTCGCGATATAACCTTTGTTTTCGTAATTTTCTTCGGTTTTTAAATAACCAAAACTAATCCAGGATTCTGTTCCCGGCACAAATTCTCCATTCAATCTAAAATCAAGACCTTGTGCATATGCAATCGCATTATTATTGGCTACATAGCGAATTCGGACATTATCGATCGAATAAACATTTACATCTGAAAGTGATTTATAATAAAGTTCCGTCACCCATTTAAAAGGACGATTCCACATTTTAAAATTATAATCATTACTCAAAACAATATGAACAGATTCCTGTGCTTTTACATTTGGATTCACAACACCTTCCAGATCTCGAAGTTCTCTGTAAAAAGGCGGTTGATAATATAATCCTCCCGAAAGCCTAAAAACCATATCCATATCCCAATCCGGTTTTAAGGCAAATTGCGCTCGCGGACTAAAAACAATTTGATTCTTTCCTTCGACAGCTGCTCCGGAAACATTCCAACTCTGAAAACGTGCTCCTAAATTATACCAAATCTGATTGGATCCAATTTCAGATTTCTTATTGTATTGTACATATCCTGAAAATCTGTTTATAGTATTATAATTTGTTGCACGTACATTTTGATATGGCAGTAACGGACCTATAAAAGGCTGGTATGGCTGATTATTTTGTGGCAAAAAAGCAATTGGTGGATTTATGGAAAACCCAGCTGAATCTATCACCTCCCACTCGGCAACTCTGTCTCTAATGGATTCTCTGGTATATTTAAGTCCAAATTCTAATTGACTGTCATTTAACCATTCTTTAAATCCTTTAACTTCGGCGTTTGCAATTAAAGCATCCAAATCATTTCGGGCGTGACTTAATTGCGAACCAATTCCTCTTGTAAAATCGACTTGAGATGTATCTTCTTCACCAACATTCCCAAGGCGATATTGCGCCAGAATATCAAAATGTTCCTGTTCTGTAGTATGAAATAATGAACCTATAAGTTTTAAAGTAAAAGTTGGCGAAACTTTGTAGGTCGTTTTTAATGCTCCAAAATAAGTATCGTATTTATCTCTTTCCTGACCTTCATAATATACGGTAAGTGCCACTGGCTGATCGATTGTTCCAAATTTTGTCTCGCGGGTTAAAGGCTGATACAAATACTTGTTTTCAGAAATGTTTCCTAGAAAACTAATTTGCCATTTTGGAGAAATATCATAATTAATGTTCGTTTGAATATCAGCAAAAATTGGCTTATAATTCGTTTGTGTATCCTGACTATTGACTAATAAACTGTTGTTTCTATAACGAACTCCGGTCACTGCTGACCATTTTTTGTTTTTAGAAACAGCATCAACAGAAACACTTCCGCCAAGCAAACTTGCTTCTAAAGATGCACCAAACTGAGTGGGTTTTCTATACGTAATATCTAAAACAGAGGATAATTTATCTCCAAATTTAGCCTGAAATCCTCCAGCCGAAAAATCAACGTTCTGAACTAAATCGGTATTAGTAAAACTCAATCCTTCTTGTTGTCCGGAACGAATTAAAAACGGACGATAAACTTCTACTTCGTTTACATAAACTAAGTTTTCATCATAATTTCCGCCACGAACTGCATATTGCGTACTCAATTCATTATTTGAATTTACACCCGGCAATGTTTTCAAAATATTTTCGATTCCGGCATTTGCACCCGGAATCTTTTTAATTGTTGCGACATCAATTGTTGCTATTCCCTGAACTCGTTTTTTACTTTTGGAAGAAACAAAAACTTCTCCCATTTGTTCTTCAGAATTACTCATTACAGGATTAAAAACAAAAATTTCATTTGGCTTTAAACTCACTGTCAAACTCATCATTTTTAAAGAAATATGAGTAAAGATTAGCGAAGCTTTTTTATTCGAAGGAACATCTATTTCAAAAAAACCATTTGAGTCCGATTGCGTTGTATTTCCAAAAGAAGTAATATTTACATCGCCAACAGGATGTTTTTGATTGTCTAAAATAACACCTTTAACATGAGCATTTTGAGCAAATGAAACGCAAGTGATGCATAAAAAAAGAAAAACGAATATTATCCTGTTATTATTCAAACGTTTTGATTTTATTTTTGTTGGCTTCTAAAAAAATGAGTTTCAAAGATAACAGAATTACCCACATTATCAATTACTTCGATTTTTAAATCGTTTGCTCCTTCGGCAAGCATTGTATCATCAAAAGTATGTGTGATTTTCTTTGTCTTGTTTTCGTACTCAAACAAAATCCAATTTCCGTTTAAATATCCGTTATATGATTTAATCCCTGACAAAGAATCATTTATAATGAAGTCAATCTTCTTAACATCATTGATCCATTTATCCTGAATTGGTTTTAGGATTTTAATCGTTGGTGCAATGGTATCTAAAACCAACCCAAACTGTCCTAAAATTTTTGATTTAGCCGTAAAAACATCTCCTTTTCTAATTGTACCATTATAACTTGAACTGTTTCCGCTAAATCTTCCAATAAAAAGTTTATCTCTTAATGCTTCCGGATAAGAATCATCTTTTATCGTAACCGTAAAATTTGAATGCACCGCAACTGTATCATCGTGAACATAAATGCGGTTATTTTTTACATCAAAATTTAAATTAAAATCATCATAAAAAGTTCCCGCCGGAAAAAACACAGACATATTATCCTTTTCGAAATTAGAATCTTTATTGACTTTAATAAAATATTTTGAGGTTACAGGCTCTTCTTTTACAATTGGTGTTGCTGTATCATATTCAACCGGAACTGTAATTGATCTTAAATTACCGGAATAATCTGAAACTTCAATTCTATACGTTGAAGCTAAATTCGGCTCGACCAGAATAATACCTCGAAGCGAATCTGTTTTTATGATGCTTAAAGCAAAAGGCGTTTTCATAAAAAGCTTTTGAACACGCTGACCAGATTTTTTATATTTACCATAATCAATCAAAGCATTTACATATCTCATTTCATCAAACGAATAAGTATTGAACTGATAATTGTAGTTTTGATTTCCGTTAAAAAAAGTAGATACGTTAAAAACTCCATTTTTATTAAAAGAGACATCATCAAAATCTACGGCAACTATTCCAAAACCAATTTTTCCATTCGCTTTTACTTTGCTTGCCAAATAGGTTCCATCTTTTTGGAGTGTCACATTTAACAACAAAGGTTGCTTAGACTGATTTACTGTCGAATTATCTAGCGGATAAACATATACACTTGAAATCGTTGGTTTTTTGGTGTCTTTTATATTTTTATCATATCCAAAAAATATTGGATTAATAACAAATTCTGTTTTAGTATCTCGAATTTCAAAATGCAAATGTGGTCCTTCAGATGAACCTGTATTTCCGGAAAGTGCAATTATTTGGCCTTTTGTAACAGGTAATTCATTAGGCTTTAAAAGCAATTCGATTTCATAAGCCTTTTCTCTATAATGCGCTTTTGTTACATAATCCTGAATTTCGCCTACAGCCGTTTGTAAATGTCCGTAAACCGAAGTATAACCATTTGGATGTGTAATATAAATACATTTACCGTTTCCGAAAGTCGAAATTTTAATTCTCGAAACATATCCGTCAGCAATTGCATGCACAGTCAGTCCTTCTTTTTGATTGGTTTTTAAATCGAATCCTGCGTGAAAGTGATTAGGTCTCAACTCCCCAAAATTGCCCGAAAGCTGCATTGGGATATCAAGTGGCGGACGAAAATAATCTTTTGGATATTGTGTCTGGGCAAAAATAAAATTACAAAAAAACAGGGCAAATAACGAAAATCTCATAAACAACATTTTTGCTAAGATAAAGAAATAAGAAGCAAAAAACGAGTAAAAAGCTACAAAAATACAATTAATTGAATTTCATTTATTTGCCTATTTTTAATGTAAAAAAATCGATAAAAAATTGCATTAATAAAAAGGAATACTAACTTTGTAGGATTAAGTAATGAATAGGATTTATAATGAGTGTAATTGCAGAAATAATTGATACTCTTGAATATAAAGTCGAAAAGCTTTTTGAGAAATCAAAGGCTTTAGAAAAGAACAATCAGGTTTTACGATTAGAACTATCCAAAGCTGCGCAAATTATCCAGAAACAATCTGAAGAAATGGACGCTTTGAAGAAGCAATATGAAACACTTAAGATAGCCAATTCGTTGCTCGGCAGCGACAATAACAAGAGAGAGACAAAGCTTAAAATAAATTCATTAATTCGCGAAATTGATTACTGTATAGCACAACTATCAGATTAGAAAGACATGGACGGAAAGCTTAGGATTAAAATATCAATCGCAGACAGGGTTTACCCATTAACGGTAGAACCAACTCAGGAAGAAGGACTTAGAAGTGCTTCTAAAAAAATTGATGCTATGATCAAGCAATTCGAAGAAAGTTACGCGGTTCGTGATAAACAAGATGTTCTGGCTATGTGTGCCTTGCAATTTGCATCACAGGTAGAACAAAAACAAATTGATAACGCAATCGATGGTGAAGAAACCATCGAAAGAATTAAAAGATTAAATTCGCTATTAGATCAATATCTCGAAAATTAAACGTTCTTTACATAAACTAAGATACTGCCTACATTAGTTCACAATTGGTAAACTCAACACTAACAATTTAGAATGAGCAAATCGTCGCTACTATAGTATGCCATGCTTCGGCTTGGAAACTTGAACAGTGAGTTAGCTCAAAACTTGTCTTTACGAGTTTATTCAAGCAATTAATGTAGGCTTTTTTATATATAAATTTTAACAAACATGGACATAATAACGATCATTATTTCAGGTATTGTAGGGATTGCAGCAGGTTTTGCAATCGCTAAAATTATCGAAAAAAGCAATATTTCTAATTTAATTAAAAACGCAAAGAAAGAGGCATCCTCAATTTTAAAAGATGCTAATTTAGAAGCAGAAAATATCAAGAAAGATAAAATTCTACAGGCAAAAGAGCGTTTTATCGAATTAAAATCAGAACACGAACAAGTTATTTTAGCTAGAGACAAAAAAGTAGCTGAAGTAGAAAAAAGAGTGCGCGACAAAGAATCTCAGGTTTCTAACGAGCTTTCTAAAGCTAAAAAAGTAAATGACGATTTTGAATCTAAAACTCAGGAGTATAACAACAAAATTGAGCTTTTAGACAAAAAACAAGCTGAAGTTGACAAATTACATAAAAGTCAATTGCAACAACTTGAAGTAATTTCAGGGCTTTCTGCCGAAGAAGCAAAAGAACAATTGGTTGAAGGTTTGAAAGCTGAAGCTAAAAGTAAAGCTATGTCTCACATTCAGGATACTATTGAAGAGGCAAAACTTACTGCTCAACAAGAGGCTAAGAAAATTATTATTAACACTATTCAGAGAGTTGGAACTGAGGAAGCAGTTGAAAATTGCGTTTCAGTATTTAACATTGAATCTGATGATGTAAAAGGTAGAATTATTGGCCGTGAAGGTCGTAACATTAGAGCTCTTGAAGCTGCAACAGGTGTAGAAATCATTGTTGATGACACTCCGGAAGCTATTATCCTTTCTTGTTTTGATCCTGTTCGTAGAGAAATTGCACGTTTGTCATTGCACAAATTAGTAACTGACGGACGTATTCACCCGGCGAGAATTGAAGAGGTTGTTGCTAAAACAGCGAAACAAATCGATGACGAAATTATCGAAGTTGGTAAACGTACTGTTATTGACTTAGGAATTCACGGTTTACACCCGGAATTAATTAAAGTTGTAGGTAGAATGAAATATCGTTCTTCTTACGGGCAAAACTTATTACAACACTCAAGAGAGGTTTCTAAACTTTGTGGTATCATGGCTGCCGAATTAGGCTTAAATGTAAAACTTGCAAAAAGAGCTGGTTTACTTCATGATATTGGTAAAGTGCCGGATACTGAAAGCGATTTACCACACGCATTATTAGGTATGCAATGGGCTGAGAAATATGGCGAAAAAGAAGAAGTTTGTAATGCAATTGGAGCTCACCACGACGAGATCGAAATGAAATCATTACTTTCTCCAATCGTTCAGGTTTGTGATGCTATTTCAGGCGCAAGACCAGGTGCAAGACGTCAGGTTCTGGATTCATACATTCAACGTTTGAAAGACCTTGAAGAAGTTGCTTACGGATTTAGCGGTGTAAAAAATGCTTATGCAATTCAGGCTGGTAGAGAACTTCGTGTAATTGTAGAAAGTGAAAAAGTTTCTGATGATAACGCAGCAAACTTATCTTTCGAAATTTCTCAGAAAATTCAAACCGAAATGACTTATCCAGGTCAGGTAAAAGTTACTGTAATTAGAGAAACCAGAGCAGTTAATATTGCTAAGTAATCTCTTTTCATTATAAAACAAAAGGCTATCGTAACGATAGCCTTTTTTATTTCTATAAACTTAAAACCGCTTTTTAGAGATCATTAAAGACAATTTTAAAGCTCGTCCCTACTCCTACTTCGCTTTCGACGGAAACACTTCCTTTCATCGCTTCTATTTGATTTCTTGTAATATACAAGCCAATTCCGCGAGCCTCCTGATGCTTATGAAAAGTTTTATACATTCCGAATAATAAATCACCATAAACAGCTAAATCTATTCCTAAACCATTATCCGTAATTTTTAGCGATTTATAGCCTTCTGGTTCAATCGAAAAATCAAAAACAATTATTGGGTCACGATCAGGATGAGCATACTTTATAGCGTTTGTAGTAAAGTTCAACAAAACACTTTCAAGATAAGCGGGATTAAAATTAATCGTTAAATATTGAGGAACATTATTTACAATCGTAGCCTTGGTCTGTTTATCGTAACCTTTGATAGTTGAAATTGTTTTCTCGATATATTCACATAGTTTCAAAGGAACAACGGCAATATTAATATTGCTTTGCGTTTTTACAATTTGCGTTAAATTAGAAATCGTATCATTCAGCTCATTAGAAACAGTTCGCAAATGCTCTAACATTTCACTCACGGTTTCTTTATCTCCATCAGCATCAATAAAATCTAAGATAGACTTTATATTTCCTGCCTGCGTATTTAGGTTATGCGAAACGATATGCGAAAAATTCAGCAATCGGCTATTTTGATCACTGTACAATTTCATCGTTTTTAAAAGCTCTAATTCCTTTTCTTTTTGCAAAGAAACATCGGTATGAGTTCCGATAACGCGCAATGGTTTCCCATTTTCATCTCTCTTAATTACTTTCCCGCGGTCTAAAATCCATTTATAATTACCACTGGAAGTCATTACACGATGGTAATTTTCATAATAAGGAATCTTATTGTCAAAATGTTCCTGTATGTCTGAATAGTATTTTGGAAGATCGTCAGGATGCACAATTTTATCCCAACGTTCCGGATCATCAAAAATATCTGTTGAGTCTAATTCCAGTATTTTTAGCGATAAAGACGAATAAAAAACATTATTAGTAACCATGTCCCAATCCCAGATTCCGGCTGTAGAAGCATCAAGAGCAAACTGAAATCGTTCTTCGGAAATACGTAATTTTTCTTCTTTATCTTTTAAATCAGTAATATCCGAAACATGTCCGTAAAAACTAACTCTTCCATCCTCAGATTTCTCCGTTTTAGCCGAAACTTTAAACCAGCGCAAACCCTTCTTAGGCAAAATAGCTCTAAATTCGATATTCCACGGTTTTACCTCTTTACGTGCTTTAACTAAAGATTGAAAAAACTTTTCACGATCCTGAAGAAAAATCCGATCGTAAATAATTACTTTAATATCATTATTGAACTCGTTAACCGTAAGTTCAAAAATCTCATCTGCCGATTTACTGACTAAAGGAAAAGAGTAATTGTTATTGTTATCGACAATAAATTGGAATAGTAAATCCGGCATTTCAGCAAACAATTTTTTGTAAAAATTATTCACCTTTAAGCAATCCTCATTTTCATATAAATCAAAAACCATATATCACACTTATTTATTCAATTGAATGATTAAAATAGCATTTAAAACAAAAAGAATGCCGTTTGTCGATCTTATCTGCCTTTGGTAGAAAATATATTACAATATATTAATTTTTGAGTTAAAAATAGGGACTCTGCCCAAAAATTATTTCCTTGGATGAAAAGAATACATCACTTCCTTTAAAAAACTTCTGTCTAAGTGCACGTAAATTTCGGTAGTTGTAATTGATTCGTGACCTAGCATTAGCTGAATCGATCTTAAATCGGCGCCATTTTCAAGTAGATGCGTTGCAAAAGAATGTCGTAAAGTATGCGGGCTAATATTTTTATGCAAACCAACTTTTACAGCCAAATCTTTTATAATTGTAAAAACCATTGCCCGGGTTAATTGATTGCCTCTTCTGTTTAAAAACAAAGTGTCTTCGCAGCCTTTTTTGATATTCAGATTTACCCTGATTTCTCTCTGGTAAATTTGTATGTATTTCTGAGTCAATTTTCCAACAGGAACAAAACGTTCTTTATTTCCTTTACCGGTAATTTTTATAAATCCTTCATCAAAAAAAAGATCTGATATTTTGAGCGAAATCAATTCTGAAACCCGAAGTCCGCAACCGTATAAAGTTTCCAGCATCGCGCGATTTCGTTCGCCTTCATTTTTACTCAAATCAATTGCTGCAATAAGTGCATCAATTTCTTTAACCGATAAAGTATCCGGTAATTTCCGACCTGTTTTGGGAGTTTCAATTAATTCCAGCGGATTATCGTTTCTATAATCTTCAAAAATCAAATAATTAAAAAAACTTTTCAATCCAGATATTATACGCGCTTGCGAGCGAGGATTCACTTCTTTTGAGACGGAATATATAAACTGCTGAACGGTTTCATCACTAATTTTTACGGGAGAAATCTCAATTTGATTGGTTTCTAAAAAAAGGCACAATCTCTCAATATCAAAGCCGTAATTCTCGATTGTGTTTTTAGACAAACCTCTTTCTATTCGCAAATACGATTGATAATCTTTTATATATCGGTTCCAATTCATATTTACAAAGTAAAACATTTTTTGGGCATAAAAAAACCTTCCTGATAAAGGAAGGTTTTGAAATATCTTTTGACGAGAAATTAGAATTTGTACGCTAACGATAATGCAAAATTACTGTTTCTAAAACTTATGTTATCCAAGTTAGTATTATCCGGATAGTCATAAGAAGCATCATTAACATTTGTTAAACCAATTGTGTAACGCGCACCTACAGAAATATTTTCTGTAAAATTATATCCACATCCCAGGTTGAAACCAAAATCTGTTGATTTATAAAGATCATGAATATCTTCGCCTCTGGCTTTTGCAGATAATAAAAAACCAATTTGTGGTCCCGCTTCAACAGAAAAAGCATCAGTTATGTAATATTTAGCCAAAACCGGAATATTCAAATAATTCAGTTTGACAACAGCATTAGAATCTCCATCAAAACCTTCAATTGTAGTTCCTTGCGTAGAGAATAAAAATTCTGGCTGAATTGCAAATTTCTTGGCAACTCGTATTTCTGCAAAACCTCCAACATGAAATCCCATTAAAGATTTAGTATCTTCACTATAACCAGTTATGCCCGAAACATTCAGCCCTCCTTTTACTCCATATTTAATCGATTGTGCATTAGCAAATCCAAATATCATAACTGCCATTGCTGCTAAAATAATTTTTTTCATTTCTTTCAAATTAAAGTTAAATACAAATATAAGAATTAACTTACAATAATTGTATTTCACTTAATAAAAGTTTCGTTTTAAGTGAAGAGTTAAAGCAATAAAGACAAGCATAAAAAAAACCTTCCTGCAAGGAAGGTTTTAAAAACATATCTTTTAGTAAGATTAGAATTTATATCCTAATGTCAAAGCCAATACGCTATTTTTTGGACTATCATAATATTGCTGAGCAGTATTAGTATTATAATCTCCAATATTAGATAAACCAATAGTATAACGAAGATTCACAGAAACATTGTCTGTAAAATTATACCCTGCTCCAAAATTAAATCCTGCATCTACAGATTTATAACTGTCTTTAACATCATGACCATCAGATTTAGCTGATACTAAAAATCCTAATTGTGGACCTCCTTCTACAGTAAACTGTTTTGTAATATAAAATTTAGCCAAAACAGGAATATTGATGTAATTTAATTTATTATCGAAATCACCAGAAGAACCTCCATTAAATTTAGCACCTTGCGTAGAGAACAAAACCTCTGGTTGAATTGATAATCTTTCAATAACTTTAATCTCAGCAAAACCTCCGAGCTGGAAACCTACTAAAGATTTAGTATTATAATAATTTCCTCCAGCAAAAGATGTTAGGTTAAGACCTCCTTTTACTCCAAACCTAGTTTTTTGCGCATTAGCAAAGCCAAATACCATTACTGCGATTGCAGCTAAAATAATTCTTTTCATTACAATTTGTTTAAGGGTTACAATGTTCAAATATAAAAATTTTCTTCATAAATATTAGCTAAAACAAATAGTAATTAAACATATAATTGTTAATTAGAAATTATCAAATTAGTTTTAGTACGCATATAAAAAATAAATCTCCCGCAAAATGCAGGAGATTTATCAAACTTAACTAACTAAAACTTATAATTAACTCCTATATTTATTGCACCAACATTCCCGGAATTTTCAATTCCTTTATAAGAACCATAAATTTCCCACTTAGCATTCTGGTAACCTATTTTAGGCTGATATAAAAATCCTCCTGTTCCACCATTTTTACTACCAACATAGAACGCATATCCCAGATCAGCACCTAAAAAAATGCTTTTATTTAATGAATATTGAAATGTTCCGGCAACCGGAATAAAACTAGCATTAGGACCATCAATCCTAACCGCCTCAAAACCGTTAAAATAATCATATTCATTTCCAACAAACATCATATAGCCAGTTGTTGCACCAACACTAAACTTTTCATTCAGGTTAACCATATACATAACATCAACTCCAAAATTAAAGGAAAACACATTGTCAGCTTTACCAACTGGATAACCAGAATTTAACCCCAATTTAAAATGTCCATCCTGAGCATTTGCAAAACTAAACGTCATTATTGTAATGACTGCTAAAATAATTTTTTTCATAATCTTGTTATTTAAAATATTTGTTAAGAACACAAATGTGATAAAAAACCTACTAAAATCAAGCCGTGATAAGTGGAAAAAGTATTAAAATAAGACAAAATTAATTCATAAACACAAACCTAGAATTCAACAGATTAAAACTAAAAACAATAAATTAGAAAATCCAAAATCACAAACAAATGGGAATTTTATTAATTATTTAATCTAAAATATAAAAACAATAAAATCATAATTCAGTAGTTTTGTTTTAATATAACATTTTAAAAATACCACATTTTAAAAACATTTTTATGAAGAAAATAATTTTAGCAGCTGTACTGTTCATTGCAACATCAGCTACAATACAAGCACAATTAATACAATTTGGAGTTAAAGGAGGGGTTAACTTTGCAAGTCAAACCGGAGATGCAGGTCTTCAAGGAGTTGCATTTGACAAAGAAGGTATAACAAGCTATCACGTAGGTGTTCTTGCAGAAATTAAATTATTAGAAAAATTCTCTATTCAACCAGAGCTTTTATACTCTACTCAGGGAGCAACATATAAAAATGCCGTTGATGAATTTAAAAATAAATTAGGATACCTATCAATTCCTGTTATGGCTAAATTTTATTTAACAAAATCAGTAAGTTTAGAACTTGGGCCACAAGCTTCCTTTTTGTTAAGCGAAAAGAATGATTTTGATGTAAAAGATGCTAAAACTTTCGAATTTGGACTTAATGCAGGATTAGGATTAAAACTTACTAAGAGCATTTTTATCCAGGGTCGCTACGGTTTAGGATTAACAGAAGCATCTAAAAATGCAGATGTAAAAAATTCAACTTTCCAATTATCGGCTGGATTCTTGTTCTAAAAAATATATCACATACTTTTCTAAAAACCGTTCTAATAATTAGAACGGTTTTTTTATTTTTACAAAGTTCAATAACAATTGCAAAAATCAATAGCAATATAAATCGAAAAAAAACTTAGCTTAATTGAACTTATATTCCTGATATGGTTTAAAAAAATCTAAATGTTTTAAATATCAAAATACACCTTTTAAATATGAAAATCTGCATCATCAACGGACCCAATTTAAATCTTTTAGGAAAAAGAGAACCGGAAGTTTACGGAAGTCAAACTTTTGAAGATTACTTTGAAACGTTGCAACAAAAATTTCCAAACATCGAACTTTCTTATTACCAAAGCAATATTGAAGGCGAATTGATTGGAAAAATTCAGGAATGTGGTTTTACATATGACGGAATTATTTTGAATGCCGGCGCTTATACTCATACTTCCATAGGCTTAGGTGATGCTATAAAAGCGGTTACAACTCCAGTTATCGAAGTTCATATTTCGAACACGTATGCACGCGAAAGCTTCAGACATCAATCGTATTTGTCCGGAAATGCAAAAGGTGTAATTCTGGGTTTTGGATTAAAAAGTTACGATTTAGCAATTCAGGCATTCTTGTAAAATATTGTCTCCCTGAGCGCAAAAGAAAAGCTCAATATTCCTCATTACATCTTTGAAATTTTATCATATTCCAACTATAGCCCGCGGTTTCAACCGTGGGATCTGGGTTATGAAATGAATTGTGTTCCAACGATTGAAACCATTGGTAATATTTATAATGCCTACCCTTAACCTAACATGCAATTTAACAAATAATTAATAGGCTCGTTTTTTACTTATTCTATTTTTGTGAGAGAAAAAACCTTCATGAGAAACTATACTTTATTTGCCTTTTTATTTTTTTCGATTTCCAACTTTGCACAAATCAAAGGAACTATAACAGATGAAAAAGGAAACCCACTGCCTTTTGTTTCTGTCTTCGAGGAAAACACTTATAGCGGAACGACTTCTAACGAACAGGGAAAATACCAGCTCAACATAAAAGAGATTGGCAAAAACAAAATAGTATTTCAATATTTGGGTTTTAAGACACAAAAAACAACGGTTTCTCCAGATTCAAAAACTGTTACCTTAAACATCACAATGCAGGAAGAAAGTTTTGCTTTGAATGAAGTTGTTATCGATCCTAAAAACAATCCTGCCAATGCAATTATAAAAAGTGCAATTGCAAACAAAAAAGACAATTCTGAAAAAACAGCACGTTATACCGCTGATTTTTATTCGAAAGGAATGCTCAAAATAAAAGATCTTCCAAAAAAGATTATGGGTATGAAAGTAGATATTGGCGACGATATGACTTCAAACTTAGACTCAACCGGAACTGGTATTTTGTATCTGTCAGAAACGATCTCAAAGATTTCTTTTGAAAAACCAGACAAACTAAAAGAGAAAATTATTGCTTCTAAAATTTCAGGAAACAATAAAGGATTCAGCTATAATACAGCTACTTTATCGACTTATGATTTCTACGATAATACATTAGAATTTAATATAAACCTCATCTCTCCTATTGCAGATAATGCTTTCAATTATTATAAGTACAAACTCGAAGGAACTTTTTTTGACGACAACAATCAGCAGATTTACAAAATAAAAGTAATACCAAAACGTGACAAAGAACCTGTTTTTGAAGGCTATATTTATATAATTGATGATAGTTTTGCCATTTATGCGGTAGATTTAGACATAAAGGGTTACCGAATGAAAAACGAATTTACCGAAGTAATGAATCTTAAACAGAGTTTCAGTTATAATGTAAAAAATAAAATTTGGTCAAAAAATGCACAGACACTTTCATTCAATGCCGGTGCTTTTGGAGTTAAATTCTCAGGAAAATTCAATTATGTATATTCTAATTATGAGTTTCCGGCTTCTTTTGAAAAGAAAACTTTTGGAAATGAAATTGTAGCTTTTGAAGCTAATGCCAATAAAAAAGATAATGCTTTCTGGAATGAAATCAGACCAATTCCGTTAACCATTGAAGAAAGTAACGATTATACCAAAAAAGACAGTTTACAAACCATTAGAAAATCTCAAAAATATACAGATTCAATCGATGCAAAAAATAATAAATTCAAGTTTTTTGATATTTTAATGGGATATGAAAATAAAAACACTTTCAAAAAGCATTCATTTGAATACAAAGGTTTATTAAATCTTACTTCATTAAGTTTTAATACTGTTCAGGGATTAAATCTGGACTCCGGTTTCAACTTTAAAAAGTGGAACGAAGAAAAGGGAACGACTACTTCTATAAACACCACTTTTAATTATGGCTTTTCAGATAAACGTTTTCGAGTTACGGGAGAATTCATTCATAAATTCAACAACATAAATTATGCAACTATTGGGGTTTCCGGAGGGACAAAAGTGGCGCAGTTTAATAGTGCCGAACCTATAAGTAAATTTGTAAACTCAATTAGTTCATTGTTTTTTAAGGACAATTATATGAAGTTGTACAATTTAGAATATGCTCAAATCAACTATTCGCAAGATGTAGCAAATGGTATAAATTTGAATGCAAAAGTGGGTTACGAACAACGAAAGCCTCTTTTCAATACAACAGATTATTCTTTCTTTAAAAGAGATGATATTTATTCTTCAAACAATCCTCTTGCGCCAAATGATTTTACGACGCCGGCCTTTGATCAGCATCATTTGTTTAAAACGACATTAACTGCCCGAATTAATTTTGGAAACAAATATATTTCCCGCCCTGACGGAAGGTTTAATTTTAAAGATGAAAAATACCCTACCATTTTCTTAGCTTTTGAAAAAGCTTTTGGAGCCAGCGAAAAAAAATACGAGTTTGAAAGAATTGGTGCTTCTGTTCAATATGACTTATCATTAGGAAACAAAGGAATTCTGGGAATGAATTTTAGAGGCGGAAAATTCTTTAATGCTGAGAATATTTCGTTTATCGATTACAGACATTTCAACGGAAACCAAACGCACATCGGGACAAGTGATCGTTATTTAAATGTTTTTAATTTAATGCCTTATTATGCCAACAGCACTAATGACAGTTATTTTGAGATGCATTTAGAACATAACGATACAGGATTTATTATGAATAAAATTCCGTTATTGAATCTATTAAAATCTACTCTGAATCTTGGATTTCATTCTTTGACGATTCCAAATAGAAAACCTTATTCTGAATTTACCGTTGGTTTAGATAATTTAGGTTTCGGGAAGTTTAAAATGTTTCGTTTAGATTATGTTCATTCTTATCAAGGCGGAGTGCAACAAAATGGTGTTGTTCTTGGTTTGAAGATTTTAAATGTATTAGATTAGAAAAAAAGCTGCTAAGTCGCTAAGGATCTAAGTTGCTAAGAAGAAATACTTTGCGCGGTTCTCGACTTTGCTCGAACTGATAATTAGATCATATAAAACTTAAGAGCCTTAAAGCTTATAAATTACCTGAGAGTGCGTTAGGGATAGAAGCGGTATCCTTTTGTTTTTTTCTTTTAAAAAAAAAGATATAGCGGATAGCCCGGCCGGAGGAAACGCCCATAAAAAAATCCGTTTACTCTAATAGAATAAACGGATTTTGTTTTTTATCATTACTAAGAAAACCTTAGCAACTCAGAGCCTCAGTAACTTAGAAACTTTCTCAATGATAATCATCTGGCTCAATATGAATCAAAACATTTCCTAATTGAGGTATTTTTTCTTTTAAAGTATCCTGAAGTTTATGAGCTAAATAATGCCCTTCTTTTACTGAGATTTGGGCCGAAACTATAGCGTGAAGATCTACATGGTATTTCATTCCGGCTTTACGAATAAAGCATTTTTCTGTGCCTAAAATACCTTCGACTGTCAAGGCTACAACTCTAATTTCTTCGACCAAATCATCATTTAGATTCTCATCCATAATTTCGCCAAGCGCAGGTCTGAAAATTTTATAGCTGTTGTATAAGATAAAAAAAGCAGCAAAAAGCGCTGCCCAATCATCTGCAGCTTCATAACCTTTCCCCATTATCAATGCAATCGAAATCCCGATAAATGCCGCCACTGATGTAACTGCATCACTGCGATGGTGCCAGGCGTCTGCCGCTAATGACGAACTGTTTGTTTGCTTGCTTCGCTTCATAATTAAACGATACGAATACTCTTTCCAGATAATTATTGCTCCTAAAACATATAATGTCCAGGATTTAGGCAAATCATGTGAAGTTTGAATGTTGGCAATACTTTCGTACCCAATAATCGTTGCAGAAGTGATCAGAAAACCAACTACTAAAAAGGTAATTAAAGGTTCGGCACGACCGTGACCGTAAGGATGATTTTCATCGGCTGGTTTATTAGAATATTTGATTCCAAATAAAACCAAAAACGACGCAAATATATCGGCAGTCGATTCTATTGCATCAGCAATTAAGGCGTAAGAATTGCCAAAAAAACCTGCAAGACCTTTTATAAGGGCCATGCAGGTGTTTCCAGCTATACTAAAGTAAGTAGCTTTTATAGCTTTTTGTTCATTTGTCATCTAGACTATTTTTTTTCACCACTCCCGATAGCTATCAGGAGTGGCAAATATTTTTATTTACGCTCTCACGATTTTTGCGCCAATTGCTCTTAAACGTTCGTCGATACGCTCGTATCCACGGTCAATTTGTTCTATATTTTGAATTGTGCTTGTTCCTTTTGCTGAAAGAGCTGCAATTAATAATGAAATTCCGGCACGAATATCCGGTGATGACATTGTTGTCGCTTTTAGTTGAGATTCGAAATTATGTCCCATAACCACAGCTCTGTGCGGATCACATAACATAATTTTCGCTCCCATATCGATTAGTTTATCCACGAAAAACAAACGGCTCTCGAACATTTTTTGGTGAATCAAAACATCACCTTTTGCTTGTGTTGCCACAACCAAAACGATACTCAATAAGTCTGGTGTAAATCCTGGCCACGGTGCATCTGCGATTGTTAAAATAGAACCATCAATATCTGTTTTTACTTCGTATCCGTCTTTGTGAGCGGGAATATAAATATCGTCTCCGCGTTTTTCGATCGTAATTCCTAATTTTCTAAATGTATTTGGAATCAAACCTAAGTTTTCCCAGCTTACATTTTTGATTGTGATTTCGCTTTTTGTCATAGCCGCAAGACCAATCCATGAACCAATTTCGATCATATCAGGCAAGATTCTGTGCTCACAACCTCTAAGGCTTTCAACTCCTTCGATAGTCAATAAGTTCGAACCAACTCCAGTGATTTTAGCTCCCATAGAGTTTAACATTTTACACAATTGTTGCAAGTATGGCTCGCAAGCAGCATTGTAAACTGTTGTTATTCCTTTTGCTAAAACTGCTGCCATAACAATATTTGCAGTTCCGGTAACTGATGCTTCATCAAGCAACATATCAGTTCCTTTAAGTCCGCCTTCAGGAGATTCTACTCCGTAAAAGTGATCTTCTCTATTGTATCTGAATTTTGCTCCAAGGTTAATGAAACCTTCAAAGTGTGTATCTAATCTACGACGGCCAATTTTATCTCCTCCCGGTTTTGGAATATATCCTTTTCCGAAACGTGCCAACAATGGTCCAACAATCATAATAGAACCACGAAGCGCTCCACCTTCTTTTTTGAAAGCTTCGGTTTCTAAATATCCAACATTAACCTCATCGGCTTGAAACGTAATCGAACCCGGTTCATTTCGTTGAATTTTCACTCCTAAATTACCCAACAAAGTGATTAGTTTGTTGATGTCAATAATATCGGGAATATTATTAATTTTCACTTTATCCCCCGTTAGAAGCACGGCACATAAAATTTGTAATGCCTCATTTTTTGCTCCTTGCGGAGTGATTTCTCCTTTTAAAGGAATTCCTCCTTCGATTTTAAAAATTCCCATATATTCTTTTTAAGGTTCTTCTTTTAAAGTTGCTAAGGTTCTGAGATTCTAAGGTTCTGAGTTTAAAAAAACTTAGAACCTTAGTCACTTAGTATCTTAGTACCTTTTATTTACTTCTGATTGTTATTTTTCTGAAAAGGCTTTGGTTTTCCCGGGCCCTTATTGTTTTTATTGCTTTGAATTTTAGGCTGTCCGGCTGGTGTAATTTTATTAGACATACGCTTATTGGTACGCAATAAATCAGTTGTATTTAAAAGCTCTTCTGTGCTTTGCAACAAATTGATTTTACCTCCTGACAATTCATACAAATGTTCAAAAATCACATCGTCTTTTACAGTGTCTTTGTTCCAGCTTAAATATGATTTTTTCATGTGGTTGGCAATTACCAATACCAATGCATTTTTCATTTCGCCATCTTCCCATTTATTGGCAACATCAATCATGTATTTGATATTGTTACCATAAAATCTGTATTTTGGGAAGTTTTGCGGATACTGCAAAACATCTGGTTTTAGCTGTAATACATCACGAGACGGAATTGGATATGGCGATTCTACATCTAATTTAAAATCAGACATAATAAAAAGCTGATCCCAAAGTTTGTGTTGAAAATCCGGCACATCACGCAAATGCGGATTAAGACTTCCCATTACCTGAATGATATATTTCGCAGCTTTATTACGCGTTTCAGCATCTTCAATAATAGTTGCCTGATCGATCAGTTTTTGTAAATGACGACCATATTCCGGAATAAGTAAACGCTGTCTTTCAGAATTGTATTCTAAATTAAAAACAACGTCATTCGCGACTTCTTTTTTATATTTTTCGACCATAAGTTATAATGAAACTATACCCTCTATTGTAGAAACTTCTTTGTATTTGCTAATCACTTCGTCAGCACTATGCATTGTAACATCTACAGAAACACTGGTAAATTTACCTGTTTTAGATTTTGTTGTTTTAATAACCGCCCCCATACTATCAAAAGCTCTTTCAACTCGCTCAACATTATCAGCTACTGTAGGTACTATAAATTTATACAAATATTCTGCAGGCCAAGTGTTTGTGTTATCTAACTCAACCTTTAATCTTTCGTAAAATTCGGCGGTGTTTTTTTCTTTATCGTTCTCCATTCGTAATTAAAAATAAACGCAAATATACGGTTTTGATTTCAGATTTCTGATTTTAGAAATTAGAAATTTTTCGTTGAAAAAACAGCTTTTTTTCCGCCACGAATTTCACGAATTTGCACTAATTAAAATCGTACAAAATCTAATTCCACAAATTATTTCACCTACTAATATCTATAAAGTTAAACATTAGCGAAAATTCGTGAAATTCGTGGCGAACTTTTATATTTGAAAAACTTTACGCCTTCGCTCCTGATAGATATCGGGATTGTAACATTCAAAACCTATTTTCATGAAAAATTACGTTATCTTACTTTTTACAATTCTCACTTTCAATAACATTCAGGCTCAGGAAATCAAAACAATGACTTATTTCCAAAATGACACCATTAAACTGGATCTGGATTTATATTTACCTCAGAAGAAAACTAACGAGAAAATTCCCTTGATTGTTTTTGCTTTTGGAGGAGGATTTTCCGGTGGAGAACGAACCAGTGAGAAAGATTTTGGAATGTTTATGGCTAAAAGCGGTTATGCGGTTGCCAGTATTTCATACAGTTTATATATGAAAGGAAAAGATTTTGGCTGTAAAGGAACTTTGACCGAGAAAATAAAAGCAATACAAATTGGCGTAAGCGATATGTGGCAAGCAACTTCGTTTTTGATTGAAAATGCCAATAAATACAATCTTGATCCTTCTAAAATCTTTATTTCCGGAATTAGCGCCGGAGCAGAAATTGGTTTTCATGCTTCATTTTGGGATTACAAACTGATGAATTTATACAAAAACAATTTGCCTGAAAATTTTAAATATGCCGGTTTTATTGGAGGTTCGGGAGCGATTCAGGATATTAATTTAATTACCAAAGAAAAAGCGATTCCGATGTTATTGGCTCACGGAAATAACGACCAAATTGTTCCCTACGCCGCAGGTTCGCATCGTTCTTGCCCAACAAATGCTTCAGGGTGGCTGATTCTTTTTGGATCTTATGCCGTTTACAATCACATGAATGATTTGCATAAAGACGTTGAACTGATCACGTTTTGTGGTGGTGGACATGAATTTTCAGGTTATCTTTTTCATGATGGAAAACAATATGTTCTGGATTTTGTGAATGATGTTTTGAAAGGAAAGAAATTTGAATCGCATATTGTTATTCCTTCACAAAAAAAAGGGGGGAGTTCTGAGAAATACCTGTTTTGTGAGTAATTAGAATCTTTAAATTGATTTTTCAAATGTGTTCCCTATGGGACATTTTTATTTGGATGGTATGTTTTCTTCCAATACATAATCCCTACAAGATACCAAATAAACTATAGTTTACAATATATACTCCGTTAGGAGTTAAATAATGATAGCAATACATTATCAAACGTAAATTTGTCCCGTAGGCACTAAACATTTCAATCAGATAATAATAAAACTGAATTAAAACAAAATGGTGAAGAATATATAGCTAAAACAAAAAAACAACCCGAAGGTTGTTCTTTATCTTATTATACAATCATTTAAGGAAATGATCTTATTTAGGCAAACAAGATAAATCTTTAGCAATTTGCGTATAGAATTCCATCAAGCCCTGATAGGTTGACGCTTTATTATCCGGAATAACAATACTCATATGATCCAACCCCATAATGGTAGGATGCATATCCCATGTTCCCATTGGCGCCAATGTTCTCTTTACAGTATCCATTATTTGATGTTTATGTCCAATTGGGTATTGGGCAGAAGGTATACTAACACAACCATCATTTGGTCTCCATGCCAAATAACCAAAAGGAAGCTGTTTTGTAGTTGAACCTACCGCTTTTGCATCCGGTTTTAATAGTTCCAACATTGTATTAACAGGTTCTCTGGTACCATTATTATTTTTATCTTCAGTACCGTCAATAGCATAAGAAGCATAATATACATCTGACGATGATTTTGCGAAATGATTTTGCGAATCAGATGCCAGCACAGTAAGATCATAAATACAATTATCTTCACTATTCCAAAAATTATTATTATTTATCCTTAAAAAATAAGCCGCTATTGTTTCTCCTTGATTACGTTTAATACCCCATTGTCCTAAGTCAAAGTCATAAAAAGTCTCATTTGTAGCTCCTGCAATACCAGCTATTTCTAAAGACATTTTTTCTAACTTCTCTCTAAATTCAAAAAAATCAGATGTCAAAGCTCCGTTGTGTACACCTGCAATTGTAGTAAGACTGTGTACCCATTTTTTCCCACCTTTAAACAAATCAGATGTTGGTGCATTTCCCGCTCCTGGCACATAAGCCATTTCCTGAGCATCTCCATTTTCTAAAAGCTCTATAAGATAACGAGGAGTTGGACCACCCATACTATGACCAACTAAGTGCACTTTACTAACTCCGTCCCATTGTGGGTAAGCCCCAGGATATGATTCACCATAACGGCTATGTCCGTATTTTTGTGAATGCACTGCACCATAATCGACTGTTCCACCTTTAATAAAATAATAAAGTTCTATTGCTCTGTCCCAGTTACTCGACACCGGCCCCATTGACGCGGTATATACAGAATATCCTTCTTTTTTTAGATCTTCCTGAATATCACCTTTTCCTCCCCAATAATGATACCCATTCATTTCATCGCGACCCCATCCGTACATACCATGCACAAGCACAATTGGATACGCATTTTGTACTGTTGTTGGATAAGTTTTATTTGTATCAGGCTGAGGATCACTGTTGTCGTTACTACAACTCATTGTTATAATTAAAAACGATAGTAAAAAAAAAATTAACTGTTTTTCTCATAATAAAATAATTTAGATAGCATTAATATTTGATTCTTTTTACAATATTAATACTGTTAAAAAAATAATTTAAAAACAAAAAGCACTCTTCTTTTTAATAAAACTTCATGATCGATCTGAAACAAACATAAGATTATTTTTACAATTAATCACTGTTATAAAAAATAATATAATAAAAATATTATTTAATTGCATTTACTGAAATTACATTTTAGATCTAATTAATTTCAAAAAAAAGACATATTAATTAGGTCATTCCAGAACGGAACGTTATGCAGATAAACCAAGAAGTGACTATTGAAAATATACCTGATAAAAATGGAAATCCTTTTGATTTTTCCTTTAAAAAGTAAAAGATCGTAACGGACAACAGGAACTTTATTTCTTAAAATTGCGAAATCGTTCGCTTAAGGCAAAATAATCTTTTTAAATACCAATAAGTTTAGGTAAATTTGCGCTTTATTTTTAGAAAGTGCAAAAACAAATCATAGTTCTCATTGGTGGCCCGGGAACGGGAAAATCTACTCTTATCAACGAATTAGTAGCTCGTGGCTACTGCTGTTACCCTGAAATTTCAAGACAAGTTACTCTCGAAGCGCAACAACACGGTATCGATCAATTGTTCTTGGAACAGCCTTTATTGTTTAGCGAAATGTTGCTTGAAGGACGCATAAAACAATTCGAAAACGCTCTTGAAGAACCTGAAAATGTTGTTTTTATAGACCGCGGAATTCCTGATGTTGTGGCTTATATGGATTATATTGGCGATAATTATCCGGAGAGTTTCATAAAGGCTTGTGAGGATTTTAAATATTCTAAAACTTTCATTTTACCACCTTGGGAAGAAATTTATGAGAGCGACACTGAGCGCTATGAAAATTTTGAACAGGCACAAACAATTCAGAAATATCTTGTTGACACCTATAAAAAATACGGCTACAACTTAATTGAAGTACCTAAAGATACGGTTGAGAACAGAATTCTTTATATCTTAGATAAAATTTAGGCATGTGTTTAAAGTTGTAAAACTAGAAACTGATTTCTAAATTTTTTAACTTTAAAACATGACCAATGCCAGAAGCGCAAGAAATTCTTTTAAAATACTGGAAACACGACAGTTTTAGACCGTTGCAAAAGGAAATTATTGACTCGGTTTTGGACGGTCAGGATACTTTTGCCCTGCTGCCAACCGGTGGCGGAAAATCGATTTGTTTTCAGGTTCCGGCAATGATGCAGGAAGGTATATGTTTAGTAGTTTCGCCTTTAGTTGCTTTGATGAAAGATCAGGTAGCGAATTTACAGAAACGAAATATTAAAGCAATTGCGCTTACGGGCGGAATTCATACTGAAGAAATCATTGATCTTCTGGACAATTGCCAGTACGGAAATTACAAGTTTTTATACCTCTCACCTGAGCGTTTACAATCTGACTGGATTTTGGAACGCATTAAAAATCTTCCCATCAATTTAATTGCAATTGATGAAGCACATTGTGTTTCGCAATGGGGACATGATTTTCGTCCGGCTTATTTGAAGATTTCTGAGCTTAAAAAATTCTTTCCTAAAATTCCGTTTTTAGCTTTGACTGCTACGGCGACTCCACGCGTTATTGAAGATATTAAAACCGAATTAGGTTTGAAGGATCCGATACTTTTTCAGCAATCTTTTGAAAGAAAAAATATTGCATACATGGTTTTTGAAGTCGAAGACAAGTTGTATCGCACAGAACAAATCTTGAAGAAAAATCCGCAACCATCTATTATATATGTACGAAATCGAAAATCGTGTCTGAATATGTCGACGCAATTGCAATCGTTAGGATTCAAAGCAACATACTATCATGGCGGACTTTCGGCTAAAGAAAAAGACAAAAACATGCAATTGTGGATGTCTGAACAAGCACAGGTTATCGTAGCAACAAATGCGTTTGGAATGGGAATCGACAAGGACAACGTAAAAACTGTTATTCATACCCAACTGCCCGAAAACATTGAAAACTATTATCAGGAATCCGGAAGAGCGGGACGAAATGGAGAAAAAGCTTTTTCGGTTTTGCTTTATAATAATTCAGATGCCACTCAAACGGAGCAGCAATTCCTGAGCATTTTACCGGATAAAAAGTTTCTGAAAATGATGTATGTCAAACTTTGCAACTATTTTCAGATTGCTTACGGCGAAGGTTTAGATGATTCGTTTTCATTTAAACTGAATCATTTTTGTCATAAATACGAATTCCCTACTCTAAAAACTTATAATGCATTGCAGTTTTTAAATCAGCAGGGAATTATTACAATGTCTCAGGAATTCTCAGAAAAGATCACTTTGCAATTCTTAATCGAGTCTAAAGAAGTGATTCGATATATGAGTTTGAATCCGAATGATGAAGAAATTATTCTGGCAATTTTAAGAACTTATCCTGGCATTTATGAAATGAAAACATCCTTTAATCTTTCGCTAATTGCTAAAAAATCACAACATCCTGAAGAGCAGGTTTCGGCTGTTTTAGAAAAACTAAGAGAAAAGGAAATCGTCGAATATAAATCGAAAAACAACGACGCTACTATATTATTTAATGAAGTTCGTGAAGATGATTTAACTATAAATCGTGTTTCAAAATATCTTCAAAGACAAAATCAATTAAAGGAAGAACAGCTTTTATCTGTTCTACATTATATAAAAGAGGATAAAACTTGTAAAAACAGACTGATATTAGATTATTTTGGAGAAGAAACTAATTCTAATTGTGGCGTTTGTTCTTATTGTATTACTCAAAAAGGAAAAATTACCGAAGCCGATTCGATTGCTGATAAAATTCTGCACTTATTAAAATCGGCCGCTTTGACTTCGAGAGAAATTCAGACTCAAATAAAACTGGATACCAACGATGTCGTTATGGTACTTCAGGAATTATTAGAGAACAATCATATTACCATTCAACCGAATAATAAATACACTTTAAAATCATAATGGAAAAATTGAGAATCATATTTATGGGAACTCCGGAATTTGCTGTTGGCATTTTGGATACCATTATTAAAAACAATTACGATGTTGTTGGCGTTATTACCGCTGCAGATAAACCGGCAGGACGCGGACAAAAAATAAAATATTCGGCAGTGAAAGAATATGCATTGGCGAACAACCTTACTTTATTACAACCCACAAATTTAAAAGACGAAAGTTTCCTTGCTGAATTAAAGGCTCTGAATGCCAACTTACAAATTGTAGTTGCTTTTAGAATGCTACCAAAAGTAGTTTGGGAAATGCCAAGCTTAGGAACTTTTAATCTTCATGCTTCTTTATTGCCAAATTATCGTGGTGCAGCACCAATTAACTGGGCTATTATTAATGGAGAAACTAAAACAGGAGTTACAACTTTCTTTATCGATGATAAAATTGATACTGGAGCGATGATCTTAAATTCGGAAATTGCAATTGATCCAACAGAAAATGCCGGACAACTACATGACCGATTAATGTTATTAGGAAGCGAAACTGTAATTAATACTTTAAAAGTTATTGAAAACGGAAATGTTACCACTACAATTCAAGAAGATAACGAGGAAATCAAAACAGCTTACAAACTAAATAAGGAAAATTGCAAAATCGACTGGACAAAATCCGGAACCGAAATTAATAATCTGATTCGAGGTTTAAGTCCTTATCCTGCTTCCTGGTGTTTTTTGAAAGATAAAGAGGAAGAACAATCTATCAAAATATACGAGGCAAAATTGATTTCCGAGGTTCATTCTTTCGAAGCAGGAAGTTTGATTTGCAGCAAAAAAGAAATCAAAGTTGCGGTTCAGGATGGCTTTATTCAGCTATTGAGTTTGCAATTACCTGGAAAAAAGAGAATGCAAGTGGCTGAATTACTAAACGGAATAACTTTTTCGAATACTGCAAAGGTCTATTAAAGTCAGTAAAACAGGGGTTTTTACCCATTTTTTACCGATAAACAACCTGCTTTATGAACAAAAAAAGCAAGTTATTAACAATTTTTACTAAAATTAAAGAAAACACTTGCAAGGAACGGATTTCCTACTAAATTTGTGTATTAACAATTTTTTTTAACCAACAATTAATAACTAATTATTATGAACAAATCAGAATTAATCGATGCTATCGCTGCTGATGCAGGAATCACAAAAGCTGCGGCAAAATTAGCTTTAGAGTCATTTTTAGGTAATGTAGGAGCTACTTTGAAAAAAGGTGGAAGAATTTCATTAGTAGGTTTTGGATCTTGGTCAGTATCTGCTAGAGCTGCTAGAGACGGTAGAAACCCACAAACTGGAAAAACTATCAAAATTGCTGCTAAAAATGTAGTTAAATTCAAAGCTGGAGCTGAGTTAGAAGGTGCAGTGAACTAAGTAAGAAAGTTCTCTAAACTTATAATATAATCAAAACCCTCTAATCGAGGGTTTTTTTATGCGGTTTAACGATTTTATTTGGGATTTAATAAATTTTATGAGTAAATTTAATAAAAATTGTAGCCGTATGATTTCAGAAAAATTAAAAAAAGGACACCTGCTTATTGCCGAACCTTCTATAATTGGAGATTTATCATTTAATAGATCGGTAATTTTATTAGCAGACCATAACAAAGAAGGATCGATAGGATTTATCATTAATAAACCACTAAAGTATACTATTAATGATCTAATTCCTGAGATTGAAGCTTCTTTTAAGATATATAATGGGGGCCCTGTTGAACAGGACAATCTATATTTCATTCACAATATTCCAGAGTTGATCCCGAATAGTGTCGAGATTTCTAATGGGATTTATTGGGGAGGTGATTTTGAATCAACCAAAGACTTAATTAACGACGGGTCTATTAGTAAAAATAATATTCGTTTTTTCTTAGGTTATACAGGTTGGGATGAAAATCAGCTTGAGAATGAAATGCAAGGAAACTCATGGATCATAGCTGATAACAGTTATAAAAACAAAATTATAGGAAAGTCAACCACTCATTTTTGGAAAGAACAAATTATTGAGCTTGGTGGAGATTATCTTATATGGTCAAACGCACCTGAAAATCCGTATCTGAATTAATTTTCAGATATGGATTTATTTAGTTCCTGCAGTAATAAATGAGCCAGATTACTGGTAAACTCCTTTTTTCGATATTTGGTTATCGGTTGTATACCCATGATTACATTTGTTAGAAATAATTCATCTGCTTTTTGAAGGTCAAACGGCGAAATTATTTCTTCCAATACTTCTATACCTTCGACTTTCTTAGCCAATGCCAAAATTTGTTTACGCATTATTCCATTTAAACAACCTTCAGAAATTGGCGGTGTAATAAGTTTTTTACCCACAACCATAAATAAATTGCCTTGCAATGCTTCGACCACATTTTTAGTATCGTTTACCAAAAGGCAATTTGCCAAACCATTTTCATGAGCAAAAATACTTCCTGTAATATTGATCATCTTATTAGTCGTTTTAATAGACGATAATAATTGCTTGGTTACATAGAAATCTTTATACAAATCAACTCCGTATTCAGTTGAATTTAAGACATAAACAGCACTCTCAAGTGGTGTTGCATGAATTAAATAAGACACTTCATTAGTCTTTGGCAAATACAATCCGCCATTATTTCTAAAAACAGTAATTCGGGCACGTGCCGATTCTGAAATTCCGTTTTGCTGAACCAGAGCCAAAACTTGTTCTTCAAGAAACTCCATTGTAAAGTTCATTGGAATTTCCATTCTAACAACACGCATCGAAGCCATTAATCGAAAATAATGATCTTCAAGAAACAAGATTTTATTGTTGACTATTTTTAGTGTTTCAAAAACACCATCTCCATACAAAAAAGCACGATTTTGAGTTAATATATTATCGCCTTGTGCTACTATGTTTCCGTTAAAATTGATCATAAAAAAACCCTGAATTTTGTTCAGGGCAAATATAAGGTATAAAATAGACTTTTACTAAACAGAACCTATAAGATGTTTCAGGTCTGAGATCTGATTCTCCCACAATTGTTTAGCCTCTCCTACTTCTTCTTTTTCAGCAAAATCAACAACCATTAATGATACATCTTTAGTCAACTCATCAACTAAGATATGCAATTCAAAAAAGTACTCCGTATCCTTACTGCTTTCATCAACCCACTTAAACTTTACCTTTTCTCCGGTTTTTTTAGAAGCCAAACGCGCTTTTTCCTGCGAGTCATTCCAGATGAAAGTAAAGAATTCACCTCTTGAATTTACATTGTCTGCAAACCATTCTGACAATCCTGAAGGTGTTGATATATATTGATATAATAATTGCGGCGAAGAATTTATAGGAAACTCGATTTCGTAACGTATTTTTGGATCCATGTGCTACTTTTAATTTTTTTGGAAATATAAGAATATATGTCCAAAAACAATGCATTTTTAAAAATATTTTTTTTTCTTCAATTTATTCTTGGAAGCTTTAATAATATTTCTATCTTTGCACCCGCAATGAGGAACACGGTTCACTTGCAATCTTGGCGAGGTAGCTCAGTTGGTTAGAGCGCAGGATTCATAACCCTGAGGTCACGGGTTCAACTCCCGTCCTCGCTACAAAAAACAAACCCTTAAACATCAACTGTTTAAGGGTTTTTTATTTGAAATAACTCTCTCATTGAGTAAGAAATTGAGGTATAGAATTAGAAAATTAATAATCTATAGCCCTACTAACATGAATGAGTATCGCATAAAAAACTTAACTTGCTAAGAAAAATAAATATTATTGTACATTGACGTTCAGATCTTCTGATCCTACTTAAGTAAATAAATTATTAGTAAAATAATACCAAAAAAAGCATATGGATATAGTCAAATTTAAAATCACATCAAAAACGATAAAAGTAGAAGTACGCAATTCGAATAATTATGTTTTTAATTTTAATAATGCATTAGATATTAAAAAAGAAGACAAAGATGTTTTACTAAGACTGTATAATGCATTAGACCTTCTTTTTAAGAAAGAAAACCCTGTCGAAACAAAAAACTACATTTCGCCTAACCAAACAAATATACTTGATCAAATTTCTGCTGTTGACAATTTAGAACAGGAGGAATAATTGATTTAATAAATTAAAGTCTAGCAAGAAGAAGATCAGATTTTTTTGTGCTAAAAAATCTTGAGATAGCTAGTCGCTGGTTCGTTGCCTAATAAAAATTAAACTTCAATTTTCAAAATAGTGAAGTCATAGGTTTAATTCTTATCTTCTGTATAAAAAAATAAACCCTTAATCATCCATTGATTAAGAGTTTATTTTTAAGAACTCAATCATCATAACAAACAAAAATATTAGAGTTTTTACAATAGAATCCGTTTTTTAAAATTCTATCCCTTTCTTATCAAATAAATCAAAATTTCATCTTCTAACTCTTTTGATAGATTTTCAAATTCTAATTTATGCTGAAAGTACTTTTCAAATTTTTTCTTATACTTTTCTGTTTTCATTTGACTCCTGCAATAATCATCACAAATCATTTTAAATTTGTCATCTACCAGATATAAAATCTTCAGGGGTTCTATATATTCTATGAATTTCGCATTATACAACTCTTTAGGAACAGCCATAGCATATATTTTTTTATAAAATAAATTGAATTCAAAACCACTAAATCGTAAAGTGAAAAAATAATAAATCGACCAATTGAATTTTTGCCTAATGAAAAACAAAACACACTCTATGTCTTTAAATTTTCATCAAAAAATAAATGGAAGATACTCGAAGAAATCTTATGTAAAATTAAGTCATATTGAAATCTAAAAACCCTATTTGCAATTCAACTCTGTTTCATGTTATAAAATGAAACCTGAAATTTGTTCAATTATTTAAATGCAACATCTACATCTACAGAAAAAAATCAACAATGTTGAAAATCACGTCTGACAAATAAAAACTTAACAAAACAAAAGAATAGTCTTACACGGAATTATATTTATAAGAATGTCTTATGTTTTTTTGATCAAATTTTTAAAAAAATAAAGGTTCTGATTTTAATACTAAAAATATATTCTCAAAAAATGCGATCCTCAATCCTTAAACTAATGTCAAAAATGAGTTAAAATATTCTTCTGCTAACCGTTTTCCATTAATAAAAAATACTTTTGTTACACCAAAAAAATCTTACATCACATATACCTAACCTCAATGTTTGCTGATATGGATAATGAAAAATTTATTTTCTGTCTGGAAGGTGTTCCTGATGTAGATACTCATGTCCCAACTCAAGTAGTAAAAAGCTTAGAAGAAATAGCAATTGATCAGGGTATTACCAGCATTTATAAAACCTGCGACACAATTGAAGGTTTAGAAGAAAGCCTGAATATATTACTCTATGAAGACCATAATTTTAAGGATTACGAAATCATATATTTAGTAATGCCCGGCGGACCTAACAATATCTGCCTTCATGATTATTATTACAGCCTTGAAGAAATTGCAGAATTATTTGAGGGTAAAATGAAAGGTAAAATTATACATTTTGCCAATTTAAAAGTTTTGGACTTAAATGACGATGAAGCCCAATACTTTCTGGATATTACCGGAGCAAGAGCAATTTCAGGCTACGGATCGTCTTATAACAAAATAGCAAGCTGCAGCACGATCGACAAAGCTTTTTTTAGCTTATATCAGGAAAATGAAGACGTCACTGAGGTTGTCGAAGAGTTGTACCAAAAACATTATGCATTGTGCAAATTACTGGATTTTAGACTGTACTATTAGAATATGGAAACAAACGAAAAAATAAAAACGTACGGGTCAAAGGGATTTCGCGAAAAATTTCTTGGCTTAGAAAATCCTATTCATAGACTTTTCAAAACAAATTCAGATCATTTTTTTTGTTTGAAAATAGAAGAATTGATGCAGCTTCAATATCCTGTTCCACCTTCAAAACACGATTGTCATACTTTAGTTTTTGTTACTTCTGGCACACATATTATAAAACTTGGTTTTGAGGAGTGTCAGACTAATAAAAATGAAATTATTGTAGTTCCGGCAGGTCAAATTTTTTCGATTGAACATATTAATAGCAAACACAGAGGCTTTATTTGTCAGTTTCATCCAAATCTTTTAATTGGGAAATATGGAAATATTGACATAATCAATGATTTTGACTTTCTAAAAATATCAGGAAATCCTAAAATTATTGTTTCAGAAAAAGATTCTTCTTTCATTGACAATATATTAAGTCGTCTGGAGGTCGAATACCTTGAAGCCGAAACCATAAATTTAGATCTGGTACAGACTTATTTAATGACTTTGTTTTGTGAAATGAACAGAAATACAGTCAAAACTCCGAAGGGTGGAACTGCTGCTGAGGTACTTTCTGCCAAATTCAGAGAACTTATTTACCCGAATATCAAAACAAATCATCAGGTAAATCATTATGCTTCATTGCTAAATGTAACACCAAATCATTTGAATAAATCAGTTAAAGCAGTAACAGGCAAATCTGCGACCACTTGGATTGATGAGACCATTTTACTCGAGGCAAAATATTTGCTGTATCAAACCACTCTTTCGGTAAGCGAAATAGCAATGCAGGTTGGTCATGAGGATCAATCTTACTTTAGTCGTTTCTTTAAAAAACATGAAGCAATGAGTCCTGTTCAGTACCGAAAAATGATTGATAAATCCTAATTATTGATTATGGAGTCCTATTAACTCCAAAAGCATTTGTTGAAATTTGCACTGTAAAAAATGAGCAAATTATGATTTATGTTTTTAAAACATCCGTTGACACAAAATTGAAATTAGAGTTCGCAAATGCATTACTTTATGAATTGCTGCCAAATTCCTTATGGAATTTTGATCTTGAAGATTGCGATAATATTTTGAGAATTGAAAGCGAAGATGAAATAAGCGAAATGATGCTAAGAAATGAAATTTTCGATTGTATCGAATTAGAATAAATTGTCTTTAGCCTAACATTTTTCAAATCTCAATTTAACTTTATGGATTCTGCATTGCACCAAAACAAAACCTTTGATACTATTGATTACTCAGAGCAAAAATTATCAGATAATGAATTCATAAATTGTGAGTTTACCAATTGTAACTTCTCTAAAAGTGATTTTAGTTATATCGATTTTCTGGATTGCACTTTCACAAACTGTAATCTCTCACTCGCTATTCTTAAAAATACAGGGTTAAAAAACATCAAATTTGTTGGCTGCAAATTAATGGGACTTGACTTTAGCGCCAGCAATAGCTTTTTATTTTCGATGTCTTTTCAGGATTCTCTTCTTGATTATTCGACTTTTATTTACAAAAAGCTAAAGAAAACAAACTTCATTGATTGTTCCCTAAAAGATGTCGATTTCTCGAATACTGATTTGTCTTTGGCTGTATTTAAAAATTGTGATTTATCAAATGCCACTTTCGTGGAATGTATTCTGGAAAAAACTGATTTTAGAAGTTCCAGAAATTATGCTTTTGATCCTTCCGAAAATAAAATCAAAAGAACCAAAGTATCTCACACTGCACTAGCTGGTTTACTGGAGAAATTTGATTTAGATATTGAATGATTTTATGGCACGCGAATGACACAGATTTTTATTTTTCTTGTCAAATATTTTATGTGCATTTTTTGTCATTTCAGAAATAACAAGATTGTGTTCTAATTTCAAACACAAAATCAAGATTAAAACCAATCTCTACAAGACACAAAAAAAGCCCTTAAACCATATTTAGTTTAAGGGCTTTTATTATAAAATATTATCTTTTAAGCACGCTGTAATTGCAAATTGCTTTTGTGTTTCTGCATTAAAGCAAATGTAATAATCATACCTGCAATTGCCATCCCAACACCAATAAGATTAGGAGATGCATAATTGTAACCTGCAGCTAATGGCAAACCACCAAGAAAAGCCCCTAAAGCATTCCCGATATTAAAACTTCCCTGAAGCGCTGCCGAAGCAATCATCTCAGCACCTGTTGCCGTTTTAATCATTAACATTTGAATAGGCGCAATTACCGAAAAAGAAATAGCTCCTGTCAAGAAAGTCAGAAATAAAGAAATGTATTGGTTAAAAGAGAACAAGTAAACCAAAATTAAATCGATCGACATTACAAACAATAAAGCCAATACGGTTGGTGCCGGAGAAAATTTATCGGCAAGTTTACCGCCGGCAAAATTTCCAACAACCATTCCGAATCCTGCAAGAATTAAAATATACGAAAGCATCCTCGGCTCCAAACTTAGAAATATTGATTAACAAAGGTGCGATATAACTAATCCAGGCAAATAATCCTGCAAACCCAATGGCAGTAATTCCGATGATTAGCCACGCTTCAGTTTTCTTAAAAAACTGAAGTTGCGTTTTCATATTTACATTTCCGCTTTTCTCCAGATTTGGCATCCATAAAGAAATAAACAAAAATGTAAGCGAACCAACAATCGCAATTAACACAAAAGTATAACGCCATATAAAATTGTGTCCTATATAAGTACCAATAGGAACACCTATTAAATTAGCCAGCGTTAAACCCGAAAACATAATAGCAATTGCCTGAGCTTCTTTGCCTTTGTCCGCCAAACGGCTTGCAACTACAGCTCCAACTCCAAAAAAGGCACCGTGCGGTAATCCCGAAAGGAATCTCGATGCGAATAAAAAATTATACGTAGGTGCAATAATAGAAAGCGCATTAAAAACAGTTAACATCAAAGCTAATATTAAAAGCATTTTCTTTGGAGCTAAATTTCTTCCTAAGATTACTAATAAAGGAGCTCCAATCACAACGCCAATAGCGTAAGCCGAAATTAAATATCCGGCAACCGGAATCGAAACTTTCATATCTGAGGCAATATCTGGCAACAAACCCATCATAACAAATTCGGTAATACCAATTGTTAAGCCTCCTAATGAGAGTGCGATAAGACTTTTTTTCATTTGTTTTTACAAGAAAGGAATAGATTTTCTATGACGCCAAAGTTAACGCCGTTAAATGCGAAAAAAGTTGTACATTTGCGATATAAACTTGTAAATTTATGTTATGCCGATATTAAATCAATTCAAGACACTTGTCATTGATGAATTCGAAGATGAAAAATTTCATCTTCCACCGCATACTCATACCTATTATGAAATTATTTATATCAAAAAAGGAAACGGAGTTCATCATCTGAACAACAACTTATTACCTTATAAATCGGGAGACTTGTTTGTAATTTCTCCGGAAGACGAACATTATTTTGATATTAAAAAAAGTACTCGGTTTTTCTACATCAAATTTACTGACAACTATTTTAATTCAAAACAGAACCTTACTTGTGACGAATTTTTAATTCATACTCCGGAAAGTTTCATGCGGGACAAAACACTAAAAGAAACGGTTCTTAAATTTGATGATCCTTGTAAAACAATATTAAAAAATACTATCGAAAACATTGCTGCTTATAATTGTAAAACCGATGTTTCGACCTCACCTATTGTATTTTATCAAATTCTTTCGATTTTTGCATTAATCAAAGAAACCATGCGTGGTCTGAATCTTGTTGTCAAAGGAAATTCTATCGATAACGAGCAAATCACTTCTTATATTCATCAGAACATATACAATCCAAAATTAGTTCAGATTAAAGTTATTGCGAATCATTTTAATATTGCCGAAACTTATTTTAGCGCTTACTTTAAAAGAACTTTCTCTATTAGCTATCGCGATTATATTCATAATCTGAGAACGACATTGATCGAAAAACGAATTCACAACAACCAATTACCTATTAAGCAAATTGCATTTGAGTTTGGTTTTACAGATGAAAGTCATTTATCAAATTATTTTAAAAAGAGAAAACACATGAACCCAACTGATTTTAAGAAAACATAAAATTGAAAATCTTAAATAAATAGCAGCTCTAAAAAAAAATATATAAATTTGTATTTCTAAAACAATTGTAGTTGGCAAAAAAGCTCCACATATTATTTCTTTTTTTAACTCTTGGCTTCTTCCTGATGTCCGGTTCGAGTTATGCTTGTGGAAAAGCTTCGGAAAAAACTTCTTGTGAAAAGAGAAACAATTTCTAAAAACGAAACTACAGATTCTTGTCAAAAAGAGTGTTGCAAAGAAAATCATAGTTCTAAAAAAGATCAACATGGCTGCAACGGAAAATGCGATCATTCAGGTTGTACAACTTCTGGGCCAGCCTTAATTTTGATTGCAGCAAATGAGTTTGAATTTGACCATGATTTATTCAATTTCTCTACTGAGAAAACAACTTTACACCATAGAACCGCCAGTATTTCTGATGGTTTTACTTCTATTTGGTTACCGCCAAAAATAAAATAATTGTATTTCTGACAGCCATAATTGGGTTTTGCCACTAAGGCACCAAGG